>CASBQJ010000080.1 GCA_949127705.1 Synechococcales cyanobacterium PMM_0085 | reverse complement strand
CTGGTCTGACCAGGAGATTAATGCGGTGGAGTTTGCCCAGCGGATGGAAGACGCTGGCGCGAAAATGTTGACGCTGCACGGGCGGACGCGATCGCAGGGCTATAACGGCTCTGCCCGCTGGGAGTGGATTGGCAAGGTGAAGCAGGCGCTGTCGATTCCGGTGATCGCCAATGGGGATATTTTTTCGGTGGCGGCGGCGGTGCGCTGTTTGGAACAGACCGGGGCCGATGGGGTAATGTGTTCGCGCGGAACGCTGGGCTATCCGTTTTTGGTGGGTGAGGTAGATCACTTTTTGCGCACGGGCGAACTGCGGCCAACGCCTAGCCCGGTGGAGCGGCTGCAGTGCGCCCGTGACCATGTGCAGATGCTGTGGGAGTATAAGGGCGATCGCGGCATTCGCCAAGCGCGTAAACACATGACCTGGTATGCCAAGGGCTTTCCAGGCGCAGCGGAACTACGAGGCCAGCTAGCGGTGATTGAAAATGTCTCGCAGGGCGTTGAGCTACTGGATCGGGCGATCGCCCGTCTGGCTGAACTGGACTGGCAAGGGTTTGAAGCCCCAGAGCCGGAGCTAGTGGACGCGTCGTGAGGCTAAGCCAGCAAGTATGAGTTTTGGGTTTTGAATGTTGAGTTGGACGGTCAATTCAAAACTCAACATTCAAAATTTTACTCAGCTTTTACTGAACTTTATTTCCAGCTTTATTTTTGAAGGGCGATCGCTTCAGCTTGCGTTTCATCGCCTTTTCTTTCACCTTCTCTTTTTCGTACTCGGCTTCTTTCAGCTTCTTCATAATTCGGCTGTAATACTCTTGCATGTATGATTCCAGTGTGGTCAGCTCACTGGGTTCGATGCCAAATACTCGGTAAGTCTCCTCCATCGGAGCCGCCAGTGGCTTTCCAGAGGCAATCACTTCGGCAAAGGTGAGGCGATCGGCTACATTCCAGGTCCACTGGAAAAACCGCATAATCCGTCGCGTTGCTCGCAGTACCCCAAGGGGCATCCGCGTTACCTTCGCTTCTTTCCCTGACAGCCGCTCACACAAACGGATAATTTCATACGCACCCCATGCCCGAGAACCAACCACGGGATAAGTCTGGTTTACCGTTTCGGGAACCGCCAGTGCCCGCACCGCAAACTTAGCTAAATCTTGGGTGTCGATGTAGGCAATAGGCGAGCTATCGCCAGTTACCCAAACCGCTTGCTGTTCTAGAATTGGAATCGCATATTGACCAATTAGCCCCTGCAGAAACCCTGCTGTTCGCAAAATGGTGTAGTTCAGCCCCGACTCGGCTAGCGCTAGTTCGACACAGCGCTTAATGTCCATCAGAGGCACTTCCGGGTACTTCTCGGCATCCAAAATGGAGATAAATATAAATCGTTCTACCCCGGCTGCTTTGGCCGCCTGAATCAGCGCGATGTTGCCTTCCCAATCGACCTGCTTAATTGAAGACGTGTCGGTGGCGCGCACGGTAGCGGCATCCACTACAGCCGTTACCCCTTCGAGTGCAGGCGGCAGGCTCTCCAGATCGCGCAGGCTTCCCGGTACCAGTTCAGCTCCCCATTCTTTTAAAAATGCCGCCTTCCGGAAGTTGCGCACTAGGCAGCGGACTTGGTGTCCCTCATCCAGCGCCCGACGCACAATTTGTCTGCCCAACGTGCCCGTGGCACCCACAACTAATAACGTCATTAGGAATTTCGCTTGCAATCGTTAACTTTTTATACTTTTTATAAGAATACACCCAAATTCTCTAATACTTTTACATCCCTGTGTAAAATCGCTTTACTCTGAAGCGGGCTAAAACCAATCGTCACTGGCTACTCTATGGGGGTTGAGGGAATTCGATCGACTGTTACACACTGTTAAGTTCTGATAAAGTTTTATAAAGTTTGACAAAGAGATAGTCCAAACTATGGCGTTGAGCATCCAGCGGTCGCGGAACGGTTGGCATTAGCTAGAGCAAGGGCAAAAAATAACGCCACAAAATTAGGGACGCACGCTAACGAGTACATCCCTACAGGTCTCTCTTGATATATCTGTAACTTGATATATCTTTGGTATGGCTTTTCCCTACTCTTCTCCGCCTTGAAGTTTGAGCAGTGCAAACCCTAGACTCAACCCAACCAAAATTAGGACGGCGGACAAAATGCCTGCATTTAACATTTCACTCATGAGAAAATCTCCTTCGGATTGTAGTTGGAATGGGTTAGGGATGTAGAATTGCCGAATGATGACAGCTTATATCCAGCCATTTTAGAGTAGTTTGGTAGCCGATTTTCTAGGTGGTGCCTGCTGTGAGTCAAATCCTCTCTGATATAGCGCGTCCTCGATTGGCGATCGCCCTCGGGGATCCGGCGGGGATTGGGGCTGAAGTGGTGCTCAAAGCCTTGGCCGATCCGGCGGTGACTGCCGAGTGTGCGGTAACGCTGGTGGGGACGCGATCGCTGGTAGAGCGCCTATCTGAGCACTTATTAGCAACAGTCGGCACCGATTTCCCCTGGCTGGACGTGGCGCTAGAACCCGAATTAGAGTCGCAGATTGTTGCCGGAACGGAGAATGCAGCGGCGGGGGAGGCGAGCTTTCGCTATTTGGAAACGGCGATCGCCCAGACGTTAGCAGGTCAGTTTGACGGGGTGGTGACGGCACCCATTTCTAAGTTTGCCTGGAAGGCGGCGGGGCATTTCTATCCCGGCCAGACGGAGCTATTGGCCGAGCGAGCGGGGGCAGAGCGGTTTGGCATGCTGTTTGTGGCGCGATCGCCCCACACCGGCTGGACATTGCGGGCGCTGTTGGCGACCACGCACATTCCCCTGCGGCAGGTGCCCGATGCTCTCAACCCAGAGCTAATGAGCCGCAAGCTGGATTTACTGGTAGAGTGCCTGCGGCAAGAATTTGGCTTGGAGACGCCGCGCATTGCGATCGCCGGACTCAATCCCCACAGTGGTGAGCAGGGGCAGCTAGGCCGCGAAGAGCTAGAGTGGCTGATCCCGTGGATCCAGCAAATGCGCGATCGCCATCCTCAGGTGCAGCTCGATGGCCCCATTCCACCCGATGCCCTATGGGTACGTCCCGCTCAGGCATGGTTCGGCTCTATAAGTCACGGCTCAACCTCACCGTTCTCGGCTTCAGCGCCCCCGGCTCACGATGCCTACCTGGCGCTATACCACGACCAGGGTCTCATTCCCGTGAAGCTGATGGCCTTCGACCGAGCCGTGAATACCACCATCGGCCTGCCATTTGTCCGCACTTCTCCCGACCACGGCACCGCCTATGACATTGCCGGATTGGGCATCGCCGATGCCAGCAGCATGAGCGCCGCCATTCAGCTGGGTGCAGAATTAACCCGTCAACGCCTAGCCCGAGTGCGGAGGGGCAGTTCGGGTTAATCGCGTTAATCGGTTTCGGGAAAAGTGCGATTGTTGTACAAACTCATGGCCTTTTCGATGCCCTGCTTCAAACTCATCGACACCGCATCCTGCGCCAAATTCAGCACACCCGCCAAAATCTCAGCTTCAGATTTAGCAAATTGCCCTAGCACATGGGAAACGGTGTCTTTGTCTTCCACGGCAGTAGACCTGGGTTTACCAATGCCGAGGCGGAGTCGGGGAAAATTTTGGGTGCCTAGATGGGCGATCGCCGACTTCATGCCGTTGTGCCCCCCAGCAGAACCCGACAGCCGCAGCCGCAGTTTGCCCAGCGGCAAATCCATTTCGTCGTAAATCACCAATACCGACTCGGGCGGCAGTTTATACCAATCGGTGACCGCCCGAATCGATTGACCCGACAGATTCATAAAGGTCTGCGGCTTGAGTAAGCGAATTTTGCCTCGATGGGCACCGATGCCTTCACCAAAACCGGCTTGAAACTTTTTGTTGTCTGACAGAGGAATTTGCCAGGACTTAGCCAGCTGATCGACCAGCATAAAGCCCACATTGTGGCGGGTGCGATCATACTTGGCTCCCGGATTACCCAACCCCACAATTAGTTGAGGCACCACCGGAGTAGGAGGCGCAGTGTTCTCAGGCATGGGGCATGACTACTGGGATAAACCGATCACGAGATCAACAAAATCAATGGAACCCAGGCAAAATAGCGCTGAGGCAGAGTAGAACTGAAGTAGAGTAGAGCCAGGGCAGCGTAGAACCCAGACTATGTGAGGCGCTGGTAAAGATAGCCCCGGCCTATCGCGATTGAACGATGGCTCGCTTTAGACTTAGCTAGCTTTGCTGAGATGTACTAACCGCGTCGTCTTCAATGGGGGTAATAATTTCGGCATCGGTTGGAGTCGTAACCGCTTCTGGCACCTTCGCCGACAGAGATTTCTGAGGGCTCTCTAGCTCTGCCTGCATCGGCTGGCTTAGGGTTTTTTCAATTTGTTCGGCTTCTTTCTTAAACTCATCTTGAAATTCTTTAGAGGCTTCCTGGAAGCCTCGGATCGCCTTGCCTAAACTGCGCCCAATCTCGGGTAGCTTTTTAGGGCCAAATACCAACAATGCTAAAACCATAATCAGCCCCATTTCTGGCAGACCAATTCCAAAGATGTTCACGCGCCTTCCTCCAGCAACCCACTTAATCGGAGACTGATAGAATTCAGTGGGGAGCTTGCGTTATCTCGCCTACTGCATTCAGTCTCCATGTTCTGTTCCCATTCAGTATAAGGAATCTGGTGTATTTCAGGGAAACCGTTTCGGGTATACCCAATTGACCTGATGCCGCATTCCCCTGATACCGCTCAGAACCGACTGAATCGATCTAAAGATTGCCAATTCGTGCCCCAGAGCTATGCCCTCATCTAAAAAATCCCCAATCTTACCTCGATATCTGGTGGCGCGGTTACGGGTTTTGCAGCGCCCTAGTGTCTGGAAGGCGGCGGCGGTACCGACACTGGCACTGCTGTTTGCCTCACTTTACTGGATGCGCCCTGCCTGGTTGGAAACAGTGGTAGGCGTTGGCTGGCCTGCGCAGAGGGCGTATCGCCCCCAACCCCAGAGGGGTGCCAAGCCATCTGCCATCCCGGCGGCTTCCCCCACACCCAGTTTCGACCCTGCCGATCTGGACATCGATACCCTGCCCAATCTAGGCAGGTTGGGGCTACCAGCGTCTCGCTCTAGTGACCCATCGTTGTCTCCGCTGCCAAACGGCGATAATCCTCCGGGGGCATCGGCATCGCTGCCTGTGACACCTTCGCCCAGCTCGTTTCTGCCAGGTCGTATAGCTCCGTCACCGTCTCTCAATCCGTTTTCCCCTAACTATTCGCCTAGCTCATCTAGCTCCAGTGCGATCACAGGCCCTCCCACTGTCCCGTTGGGTGCCGTGCCGTTGGGAACGGGCGATCGCGCCTTGTTCACAGATCCCAACCCTAGTCCGGTCGGTGAACCGAACGCCTTGAATGGCTCCCCGGCTCTCAGCCCTCCCGTCCATCCCCTAGAATCTGCACTACAGCGGCAAGCAATCCCTAGCCCACAGGGCAATGCCAGCACGCCACTTCTACCTGGGGTAGGGTTGCCTGGGGTAGGGCAGTCGGCAGGGGGCGATCGCCTTGCTCCGGCTACCACTCCCCGTCTATCGCCCACCCTTCCTGGTCAAAGTCCGTCTGGCTCCTATGCCCCGCGCACCTCACCGCCACTCGGTAGCACAGGTTATACCTTGCCATCGGGCGGCCAAACGG
>CASBQJ010000079.1 GCA_949127705.1 Synechococcales cyanobacterium PMM_0085 | reverse complement strand
GTCCTAGACTTATCGGAGATTTGGTAGCGGCAGAGCGGGCGATACGCGCTCTGCGCAGGCAGGCCAACGCCCCTGTGCCAAACGCGCTATAGCCCGTCCCCCCATCGGATCATTAATCTACAATTGGTTGGAGAACACCTATGCGTGACCCAGACAAAAATCTAAATCAAAACCTGGATCAGAACGTTGAAAAAAACACCATCAAAGTAGAACCCAGCACTCTATTTGTGATTGTGTTTCTTTTGTTATTAATTCCGCTGCTGGTCACAGGTTTCTTTTCCCTCTAACGCGCTCTAACCCTGCCACGTCAACGGTGGTGTAGGCACAACTGCATGAAACGGCTCCTCCCCATGCGGGCGGGTTTCTTCATCTAGCGTGAAAATTACCTGGTTGTAAATTTCTTCGGCCTGTTGCAAAGAATTACCCACGCTCGTCAGTCCCAATTTGCCATATTCTGACAGGCAGCCCATGATATGAAACACGCTGCCCGTTTCGGTAATGGGGGTGTAGTGCAGCCGATGGTGGGCAATGATTTCCATCAAGTCGTCGGGCAATAGACCAAGGTAGCGATCGCTCTGCAAATTATCGGTGGCGATGTAGTACTTTGGGATGCCGTGCTGGTTGAGAAACAGCCCCGTTTTCACGTCATAGCGACCGCCCGTCAGCAGTTTCAGTGTCATAAACGGATGAGTCGTGCCGCCTTTGCGAATATTGATTTCGATCGCCTGCAATTCCCATGGCTCAGCGCTCGACGCCCGCACCGCCATAAAGTCTACACTAAAGCGCTCTAGCACCCCTTTCTCGGCCAGCACCTCTCCCACGGCATAGCCATACTCCTGCAACGCCAGCCGATAAGAGTCATCGGCTGGGAACCGACAGCCCAGGAAGATTTGGCCGTCTGGGCCACCCAGAATCTGGTCGTGGGTGGAGAGCACTTCTACCTCTCCCATGGGCGTGATGCGGCACTGGACGCTGGGCGATCGCTTCTCTTCTCCTTCAATAAACGCTTCTACAATTACGCCTAGTTCTGGGATGCGGCTGCTGAAGTTGTCCCAGGTTTCGGTATCGCACTGAAAGCTGAGGCGGTGGAAGGCTTGGGCGATCGCCGCCTGCCGTTCGGCAGTAGAAGCATGCCCCGGTGCCACCTGCTGCAATGGCCGCAGATCCAGCACCGCATTCCCTTGCCCCGAGAAGCCTTCGTTCAGCTTGACCACCATCCGCCGCAGGTCGGGCTGGCGCTCCCATAGCTCGACCGTAACCGCCACTAGCTCTGCCACCGTCCACACCTGCAAGCTGCCGTCGGGATGGGGTACTTCTGCTTCCGCAAAGGCTTGGCGACTGCCGCTTTTGGTACCCCAATACAGTAAGTCTGGATCGAGTCCGAGCAGCGGGATGTCTAGCTGTAGCGATAGCTCGCGCTCTAGCGACGTTGAGTTGAAGCAAACCATATAGGCGCGGTCAGGGCGCAGCACCTGACGGATCCGCTCTACCAGTCGAGGCCGCTCTAAAATCTTTTGGGTCAGCGGTTTGGGATGGGCATCGTAGGTAGAGAGCAGCAGCAGGCGATCGCGAGCATGGGCAAACGGCACCTCGGGCAGCAGGTGCAGGTAATAGTCAATAATGTCGGGATGAATCGGCTGGGACGTAATATAGATCAGTCGGGTACCCGGATTGCGCAACCGAATCAGCGAAAATAGCAGCCGCTCTTCGTAGTGGTGCACCCCTTTCACCTTGTGCAATTCCCGCTGATCTAAGCTCAGCGATGGCACAATCACGATATCGCGCTCTTCTCGGTCGAACTGGTCAATCGACTGCCAGCGATCGCGCAACTGTTGCTGAAGTTGATGGAAGCGATCGTCCTGTGCCTTTGGTAAAAACGTCAATCCCTGCATAACCCAACCCTTATATCCTGTTTAAATTTAAGATTTAACCTACAGCGCACTGACCGCTCGGCGGATCGCCTCAACGTCTGTTCGCTGAATAGTTCTCGATTATGTCTCGATATTCAGCGATCTTAACGAACGGCCGCTCCAATCCTATCCCCGTGCAGAGAGATTTAGCCGTTACTTTCTAATCTTCCCCGTATGCTTCCCTCCGATCTCCTGATGAACCGCCAGCGCGGAGAAGAATTAGAGCCAAAGCGACTGGCTGTGAATGCTAAGAATGGGGCGATCGCCACCGACTTAATTTCCCTATTTCAGCAGCATGTCGGCAAAACCCAGGGCGAACTCGACGCGCAGCTCAAGGAACTGGAAGGGGAAGAAACCGACTTTAAAGTGAAGCGAGGGCTGGCGCATTTGCTCAAAGCCGATGCCTTTAGCAGCTTTGAAATCGTTAGCCCCTTAGAACCGCCGCAGTTGCGTCAGCGGGTATTTGCCCTCTCGGCAGCAGCGGCTCCCATTCCCCAAAACGCCACCCAGCACCTGGCCATTCTGGCCGAGCAGCTCAGCACCGAACTAGAGCGCGAAGTCCTGCCCGTTCACATTCAGGCCGGACTCTACGCCGACCTGGCCGAAAACCGCATCCTCACCCGCTTCGACGCGCCCACCTCAGACGCCCTGCTGCACCGCTACAACCTGTCGCAGGTGCAGGGCGTGTTCTACAAAGCCAGCCAGTTAATCCTCACCGCCCACCGCAACGATCCAGGTGAATATAAGCTGCTATTTCGCTACCTCAAGCTGTTTGGGCTAATGGCCTACATTGAAGGCGATGCCGACCACGGATTTACTATCACCATTGATGGCCCCACTAGCTTGTTTACCACCAGCACCCGCTACGGGCTAGATATCGCTAAGCTGATCCCAGCATTACTGCATGTCACCAAGTGGAGCCTCAGTGCCGAATTGCAGATGCGCGACTATGCCGGCGCGCCCAAAACCTGTCGGTTTACGCTGAATTCTACCTGTGATTTGGTCAGCCATTACCCTCCCGGCAAGCCCTACGACAGCATGTTGGAATCGGCCTTTGCCGAGCGGTGGGACGCACTCAAAACCGACTGGGTGCTGGAGCGCGAAGTCGATTTGATTCCGATTCCGGGCAGTGTGATGATTCCCGATTTTCGGCTAGTGCATCCCGATGGCCGCACCATGCTGCTCGAAATTGTGGGCTATTGGCGACCCGAATATCTGCGGAAAAAGTTCTCCCAGGTGCGGCAATCGGGCTGCGATAACTTAATTCTAGCGATTTCGGAACGGCTCAATCTAGAAAAAGCCGGGGTGAAGGTCGGTGACACGCCTGCTCAGGTAATTTGGTTCAAAGACAAGCTGTTGCCCAAGGCGGTCTTAGCAGTCTTGGAAGCAGAAACGCCGCAATAGGAGCTTCCATGTGCTCTCCTGTGGCTGTTGCGGAATGTGTAACTAGTCCTATCTAACTAGAGTGGTTAGTCATAATGGCCGTGTAGCGATCGCCACTCTACAAAAAATGTTCCCGGTCTAACGCCCCAAGGAGTGTCTCCTCATGAACCGCCAAACCCGAATCTCGTTTAAGCCTGCCCTATTGCTGAGTGCCTTAATGGGAGGGATGCTGATCACGAGCTGCGCCTCGGCACCCTCTTCTTCCATGGACTCTGCTCCGGGTGCCGCCCCAATGGAGGCCGCCGCCCCACTCGCTGAGCCTGCTGATCTGGCCGCCAATGATCTGGCCACCAATGATCTGGCCGCCAATGATCTGGCCACCAAGCAAGCGGTGGCCAATCAAGCAGTGGCTACTGAGGTGGCGGCTGGTGTGCCTCAAGCCGCGCCCAAACTGGTAAAAACTGCCCAGGTCACGCTAACCGTCGATTCGGTGAAGCAAAGTATTGCTAAGGTAACGGCGATCGCCCGTCAACAGCAAGGCGACCTCCTGGGTCTGCAAGATCAAATTCCGCCCGATCAGGGCATCCGCCATACTGCTTCGTTACAGCTGCGCGTGCCGTCGGCCCAACTAGATGCCACGCTCAATGCCCTGACGGTCTTAGGCACCGTGCAGCAACAGGCAATTACAGCCGAAGATGTTTCGACCCAATTAGTAGACTTCCAGGCGCGGCTACGCAACCTGCGCAATACCGAAACCATGTTGCTCAAAATTATGACCCGTTCGGGCGGCATTAGCGATGTGTTAAAGGTGTCGCAAGAGCTGAGCAACGTCCGCAGCCAAATTGAACAAATCGATGCCCAGTTTACCGATTTGTCGAATCGGGTGGCGTATTCGGTGGTGAATGTGAACCTGGAAGAGTCGATCGCCTCCATTCCCCCGCAACCGCCGCTCGCTGGCGAACTACAAGAATCTTGGGAGCAGGCCAGCCATGCCGTCGGCCAGTTTACCGTGGGTCTGATGAAGCTGGGCATTTGGCTGGTGGCCTATAGCCCGTACTGGTTAACCTTGGCGATCGCCGCCACAGTATTCTTGCAGCGCCGTCGTCCCCACACACCACCCCCCGCTACCGACATCACCGAACCTCCTACCGCTGGGTAAACGCGCCCGCTCACTAGAGATAATTACGCAGGATTTTCTACCTAATAGGTAGGGATGCGCCAGGGTTCGGCAAATTCCTCTAGGCGATCGCCCAAGATATCAGGATAGCGTGAAGCATCAGTGTGCCTAGACACTGTGGCCCTGTGTTTTGCTTCAGGGCTTCTATCCACTTCACAATGCGTGCAATACCGATGCCAAATCTGACTGCGGCTCCTTGGGCGATCGCCCCCCTCTTGCTGACTCTGGGTAGCATGGCTCTACCCGCTCCTGCCCCAGCGCTCGACCCTGTGCGCTCTATCCACCCCGCTGATCGATCAGCGCTTACAGCCGACACGGTCGCCAGCAACCCAAGCTGCCCCGGTATGACGACAGGCGATCGCCGGGTGGCCAGCGGTTCCGTTAGCACTCGCTGGATTTACTGGGTGCTGCAAAACTCTGCCCGTCAGTATTATGTAACCTACTGGGCGCAGCACGACTGCACTCAATGGCGACAAACCACAGCCTATGCCACCCAGCGCGAGGCATATTCAGCCTTTATGTGCCAATACATTCGAGAACGATGTAACCTTGAATGAAACGTTGAGTTTGGGCATAATCCTGGCCTTTCACAATACTTTTAGGCCAACCTTTACGGGTAGTGGATACTAAAGATAAGGTTTGAAAGGCACGGCATATGATTGGCAAAGCAGAATTGCTGAGAGCGATCGCAGGGACAAATCGCGGCTTGTTGGCCACCGATACCGACAGGCAAGCGATTCTGGCAGCGATCGCCCAGCTCGAAGATCGCAACCCCACGCCTCGGCCGCTAGAAGCTGCCGACAAGCTAGATGGCAACTGGCGCTTGCTCTACACCACCAGCCAAGAACTATTGGGCATCGACCGGGTGCCATTGTTAAAGCTGGGGCAAATTTATCAATTTGTGCGGGTTCAGACCCAGCAGATTTATAACGTGGCTGAAGTGTCGGGCATCCCGTTTTTAGACGGATTGGTGAGTGTGGTGGCTCAGTTTGAACCCGTTTCTGAGCAGCGCGTTAAGGTGCGGTTTAACCGGGGAATTTTTGGCTTGCAGCGGCTGATTGGCTATCAGGCGTGCGATCGCTTTGTGCAAGAGATTGAAGCGGGCAAAAAATTCACTGCATTCGATTTTGCTATCACCCGCGCCGACCAAAAAGGCTGGCTAGATATTACCTATTTAGACGACGATCTGCGCATTGGTCGAGGCAACGTTGGCAGTGTTTTTGTCCTGACTAAAGTCGCCTAAATTTATGTCACCTTCCCTGCTGCGGCTCTCTCAAGGACAGTTGAATTTGCTAGCAGCCTGCCCTCGTCGCTTTCAGCATGTCCACCTCGATCAACTGGCGTCCCCCGTTAGCTCAGAGCAGCAAGAGAACATGGCCTGGGGTAACCGATTTCACCTGCTAATGCAGCAGCATGAATTAGGGCTGCCGCTGACAGAGTTAGAGCTAGCCTCAGAAGCGGACTTGTTTGACGTCGTGCAATCCTTTATAGCGGCTGCCCCAGAATTATTTGCCTTTCGTCCTGCTGCCTTTCGTCCTGCTGCCTTTCGTCAAAGCGAACATCGGCGCAGCTTAGAACTTCAGGGCTACCTGCTAACTGTTGTGTATGACCTAGTGATTTTAGATGCCGAGCACGCGCAGATTTTAGATTGGAAAACCTATGCCAAACCCCAGAATCAGCATTGGCTGGCGCAAGATTGGCAAACGCGGCTGTATCGATTTGTTTTAGCCGAAACCAGTCGCTACTTGCCCGAACAGCTGTCGATGACCTACTGGTTTGTCCGTTCATCACAGCCGGGAGCGATCGCCCTCCAGCCGCAATCTCTGCGATTTGCGTACAGCGCCGCCGAGCATGAACGCACCCGTCAAGATTTAACGCAGTTGTTGAATCAACTCACAGCTTGGATCGACGGCTACACCACAGGCACTGAATTCCCCCGAACGGAAGAGCTGCGCGGCACCTGTAACCTCTGCCAATTCGAGCCACGCTGCCAATGGGATATCTACAGCAGCTCTAATCCGCTCTCCGCTTGGTCAGATATGACAGACATTGCAGAAGTTGCCATCTAATCCAGACTAGATTACCGCTAATATTGCAATCCCACACCTCAGTCTATTCGTCAAGTTTCTCTATACAAAAGTTTGTAAACCTTGAGAAATATTGTTACAGTGCAGATAACCCTTCTCACCCTGCACCGGTCCTATGAGTAACCTATTTGGCATCATTCCTACGCCGCCGCCGATCCAGCCCAAGTCCAACGTGTACGACCTGAAAGCTCGCCTAGATTGGGGAGAACCAGCGCTAACGATTCTGGACGTGCGCGATCGCCTGGAGTTTAATACCGGACATATTCAAGGGGCAATTTCTTTACCACTTGTAGCATTAGTCGATCGGGCGTTGAGCAGCCTGGATCTAGAGCGCGACTTATACGTGTATGGCGAAACTGACGATATGTCTGCCACTGCCGCTCAGCATTTGCGCACCGCTGGATACAAAAATGTATCTGAACTGCGAGGCGGATTTCCAGCTTGGAAAGCGGTGGGTTTCCCAATTGAGGCGATCGCCGCTACAGCACCTTAGATAAACCGTTCGGCATCGCATCAAGAGCAAGCCGAAGCAAAAATAATCGAAAAAGTACCTTATATCGCGAGGTTCGTTAGAACGCTCAATGAAAGGCGCTTTGCTTGTTGGTAATTGGCCTTTCCCTAATTGCTGGAAAAACACTTTGGACAATAGTAGTTAAACCTCGTCTAACTTGAAACCCAGAGTTTTCCCTCACCCTTTTCCTGTATGCCGAAGGCTTTAAGCCCTCTCCCTTTGGGCTACCGTGTATACACAAGTCGAAACTGGCCTCGTTTCAGGCTTCGTAAGCCCCCCAACCCCCCAATTTTGGGGGGCTTCGATCCGGAAAGCCCCCCAAAATTGGGGGGTTGGGGGGCGGTTCATAGAACTATGGCTAGATTTGATCACTTGTGTGTACACGGTAGCCGCTTAGACGGAGAAGATTGAGGTAGTTCTTGAAAGATTGTTAGAGTGATTTTGAAATGATGAAGCCGATGGTTAAGGGCAGATACAGCAGCGTTACACACCACACCGCTGAGGCCAAATGAGGCC
>CASBQJ010000078.1 GCA_949127705.1 Synechococcales cyanobacterium PMM_0085 | reverse complement strand
GAAAAAATGATCCTAGCCGGACTGAACCAATCAGCTTCACGATTGGTTGCGGAACTGCCATGCCAATTCCAATACCTGAACCCAGCGCTTGTGAACCTGTTTGGGCGTGCAATGTAGCAATTGGGCGATCGCCTGGTCGCTTTCTTTCTGTCCTTTTAGGGTTAATAATTGCTGTTGCTCTGCCGAAATCTGTTGTTGAAAGACTTCCCACTGTTGAGGTGGCATCCCTAAGTTTTGGTCAAGGTCTGCGCCCAGCCACTGGTGAACCAACTGCCAGCGATGGGAGCGCGCAAACTTTTCGACGTGGTACTTAAACCGCTGCTGCAAGTAATCGCGCTTGCGAGGAGACAGTCCCAAGATTTCGTCAATTTCGGGAGCGGTCAGGTCTTGCATTTTCAACACCAAATAGTCGATGCAGTCAGTTTGTTTTTGGGCTTCTAGATACTGCACCAGCTCATCGACTACGCGATCGCGCAGTACCCCTTCCGAGGGGTCGATCGCGTCTGCAACCATTTGCTCCCGCACCTGTTGCATCACGGGCGAGCGGCTGTGGATATCGCCGTCTTCACCGCGTCCTGATTCTACCGCTAGTTCAATATCGACCGAGGTTTCGACAGGCTGGCGACGGGCAAAACTTTGAGCGCGCAGCACAATCAGCTGCTGGTTACGGCGTCCCGGTAAGTTGATGCGACGTTTGGCATATTGTTCGGTAAATGCCATATATTCCGCTAGCTCTAGCCGAGTCTTCGGACTGTAGCTATCGCCTAGATAATTTTCTTTGCGAAATGCCTTCAGCACCTCAATATAAAAGCCCTGCATAAAGTCTTCGATTAACTCGTAGCGGGCTTGAAAGCCTAGCTGAGCGCGGCTATGCGCAATATGGCGATAGACAATGGCGCTTAAGTGGCTGTGCAGGTCTACGCGACCCCGGCGTGAGCCTTGGCGGTAGTAGGTTAAGCATTTTTGCAGTCGATGTTGGGAGAGGGTCACTTGCCATGCCTGGACTTGCCCAGACGCTTGGATGCGATCGCTCTTAAGGCAAATGCGCTCTACTTCAGACACAATTCGGGTGGCTACTGCCTCAGCACTGGCGGTGGGTTTAGCCGCAGGTGTGCCAGCAGCGGGAGTGGAGGAAGTAGCAGGGGACGGAGCCAGTGCCGCTTGCAACTCGGTCAACAGCCGCTGCACCAGTTTGAGATTTTGCACGGTAGGCGCGGTCAACGGCAAGGCGTCAACCGGGTCTGATGAAACGGCAGCCGCAGTCTCATCTGGCAGAGAAACGCCCGTATCCAGGTCTGCCGCCGCATCGTCTGATAGCGCGTTTTGAGTCAAAATCGGGGAGGATTCTGACTGTTCTGTGCCGGGAGCACCTGGAACTTTCGCGGGTTCGAGTTTCATAGCTAGACCTTGGGGGTAATGCACAAGTGGGTAGAGCAAATGCCGAGGATGAATTCCGAAGTTCGGAAGCCGCGTTGTCCTCGACTGCCATCATTGTCTACACGCCAGTTCTCGGAGACTACGGTAAGACCCGGATGTGGCTATGTCACTTTCTTTGCTGGCATGTCATGGGTTCAACTCAGTACACGCTATCCTAATCTTTGCAAGAGCCAGCCTTACTGGGAAAATAGGAGTTAGAGGCGTACTTAGTCAATGTTACCGTCTACTTCAGTAGTGTGACAGTCGTGGACGCGGTTGAAGGCGCAGTTGAAGGCCGGATGCAGGTCTCGGGTTAACCCCAGCCCCATCATATTCAAACCTTGACTCGGTTTAAACCATTGATTGCTCACTCTCTGCCTCGGCAACCAATCCTGAGACCGCCTCAAATCCTAGACCCTTTCGTAAGAGAATAGGTTCCTCTCCCGTTAGATCTAGCATGGTAGAAACCTGGAATCCTACCGTTGAGTCGTCATCAATGATGATATCTACTAATTTGTCGAGCTGGTCGAATAATTCTGGTTTTGACACGCGTGCCCCAGATTGGCCAAAAACCGTCGAAGCGGAGGTCGAAACCAATGGATTTTCTAGCGCCCTCAGCAAGGCTTGACAGATAGCATGATCGGGCACTCGAATGCCTGTTGTTTTGCGTTTAGGATCCATTACCAGCCGTGGTACTAACTTGGTCGCAGGCAGCAAAAAAGTATAAGGCCCTGGAATCAGCCGTTTAATCAGCCGATAGCCCGCATCGCTGACATGGGCGTAGGTGGCAATATTAGATAGAGACGAACATAAAAAGGTTAACGGCTTGTCGCCAGACATGCGCTTAATTTGCCGCACCTGCTCCACCGCAGATCTGACGGTTAAATCGCACCCAATCGCATAGACCGTATCGGTGGGATAGAGCATGACTGCTCCTTGCCGCAGCTGATCTCGAATTTTTCCGATGGTGCGCGTTTGCGGGGTTTCTGGATGAAGTGTATAGATCGTAGCCATAGAGGAACTGCTGAAGCTTGCCCATTAATTTACTGTCGCTGATGATGGAGAGGATGGCGTCCTGTCTCTACCACTATGACGAACTATGACGAAAATTGCGTATCTGGAGTGTCCAACGGGTGTGGCGGGCGATATGTGTTTGGCCGCCCTAGTTCATGCCGGTGTGCCGTTGACATACTTATCATCGCAGTTGCAGCAGCTAGGAATTT
Organism: Synechococcales cyanobacterium PMM_0085; assembly: GCA_949127705.1. Lineage (GTDB taxonomy): Bacteria > Cyanobacteriota > Cyanobacteriia > Elainellales > Elainellaceae > CASBQJ01. The sequence continues at coordinate 192 of CASBQJ010000078.1, read as the reverse complement.
CGCACGAATATAGCTTATGGGCCGAAACGGTGGATCGCAACGGCCAAATGGCGACTAAAGTTCATGTTGAGCTGCGACGCCCGCCAGACCCGACTGAGGCTGCCAATCTGGAGCCAGAGGTTGATCCCCACTCCACATCTGGGCATCCCCAGCGGCATCCCCACGGGCATCCCCACGGACATCCCCACGGAT
>CASBQJ010000077.1 GCA_949127705.1 Synechococcales cyanobacterium PMM_0085 | reverse complement strand
TTTTTTCTACTATTCCCATCTTAGTGAATCATACTTACACCTGTCTGAAAGAAGTATTTCACTCGGTAAAGAGAGATTTTTCTAGAGACAATTTTTAACCTACTTTATTTTCCATCTGACGTTAAATTGATCCACTCCCTGCATGCCAGTTCGCGGTAGCATAGGCGATTAGATTTCCTGGCGCTAGATTCCTACAGATATTGATCGGGATCTGCTGACTTTAGACAGCTGGAATTCTGCATCTAAGATTGACCGTGTCCCCCCTGCTCCTCAGCTTTATCTGCTTCTCACTTCTCATTTCTCATTTCTCATTTCTCATTTCCCGTTTCCCATCCCCCATTTTCTACCTCTCTACCCATGCTCGGATTTTTGACCAAATCAGACTACTTATTACGCGAAACCCTGCTTGGCCTCAAGCGGGGCGGCTGGATGAATTGGGCCGCCGTGAGTACAGTAACCGTGCTGCTGTTTCTGTTTGGCAGCAGCCTCCAAGCCTCCTGGCAATTAGAGAGCTTGCTGAATCAGTTTGGTAACCAGCTACAAATCTCTGTTTTTCTCAAAACAGGGGTAGACGCCGCCACGCTACTGCCGATTGTTGCGGCTGTCCCCCATGTCGTCGAAGTGCAGGCAGTATCAAAGGAAGCAGCCTGGGAAAGTCTGGTCACGGACTTAGGGATTTCAGATATTCGAGGGGCAACGGCGCAGTTAAATGGCAATCCGTTGGTCGATCAGCTAAAGGTGCGCGTCAGCGATTCTGACGATGTCGCCACGTTGGCAGATGCTCTAGGCCAAATTCAGGGCGTGGATGCGGTCGAATATGTAGACGAGGCGGTGAGGCGAATTGCGGAGCTGAATCATGGGCTGAGCTGGGTGAGTTTGGGCGTGATTTCGGTACTGAGTTTGACGGCGATCGCCGTCATCACCACCACTATTCGGCTCATTGTGATGGCGCGCCGCCGAGAAATTGAGGTGATGCAATTGGTGGGAGCCACGTCTGTTTGGATTTATTTGCCGTTTATTCTCCAAGGGGTTGCCTTTGGCATTGCGGGAGCTTTAATTGCCTGGGGTTTAATTAGTGGCCTGCAAGAATTTGTCAGCCATTTGTTGAGCCAGCAGGCAGATTTTATTCAGTTTTTGGCGAACGGGCTGCGGCTGAGTCCGACCCAAAGCCTAATTTTGCCGCTGGCGCTGCTGGGGTTGGGTAGCTCGGTTGGGCTGGTAGGCAGCCTATTTGCCGTGCGGCGGTTTGCGGTACGCTAACGGCTTTGCAAGCATGAATCGGCTCCCAGCTACGCCGAGAACCGATTCATGCTAGAGGGCGATGAGACGAATTTCAAAACCCTCTAAATTAAAACCTCTGAATTAGGCGCGATTAGGCAATCACGAAGTTGTTGGCTCCAACCTCGTTAATCGCCACATTATTAAGCGTTGCCAGGGTGGTAAAAGCCAAGCCCAAGCCGTTGCCATCGGCATCCACCTGCACCTGAGTATCGCTACCCACCTGTACTAGCTGGACAAACTGGTTGAATCGGGCAAACGGGCTGGCACCGCTGTAAGCGGGCTGCGCAAAGATAGCGCGCAGGTCAATCAAGTCAACCGCTTTAAAGTCGGTAATGGTATCGCCGCCTTCCGCTAGTGAGTTGAACACAAACTGATCGGCTCCACCGCCGCCAGTCAGCAGATCGGCTCCTCTGCCGCCCACTAGCACATCACCGCCTTTACCCCCTACCAGGGTATCGTCGCCTGTGCCGCCAATGAGTTGGTCTGCACCTTTGCCGCCATCTAGGGCATCATCACCGGCGCTGCCGTTGAGGCGATCGCTGCCGGCACCACCCGTCAGGGTGTCATTTCCCCCCCTGCCCGTCAAAATGTCATTGACGCCAGCCCCGGTCAGGGTGTCGTTTCTCCGCGTGCCGTTTAAGGTGAGACCCGTACTGCCGACGCTGAAATCGATCGCGGCAGGAGCGGTTCCCACTGTGGTGGCGATCGCATCTCCATCAAACCGCCCCACGGCAAAATCACCGTTGAACACATTAATATCGGTACCCACCAACACCACCCGGCCATCGGGTTGCAGCACCGCATCGGCACTGTCTCCAATGCTCGCCAATTTTGTCAGAATTCGGCCATCGCCGCTGAAAGTGTTATCGACCGAGCCATCGCTGTTGTAGCGCACTAAGCCCGCATTGCCATCAACGGTGGCCAACACCACAATCTTGCCATTGCGCTGGAGCAACAGCTTGTCAGCCTGGCTGCTATTTCCTGGAGTAGACGTTACCTTGCCATCGCCACTAAAACTAGTATCCAGCGTGCCATCCTGGTTATAGCGAGCCAACGCCACCCGGCCATCGCTGGTGCCCAACACCAAAATTTTGCCATCAGGCTGCACCACTGCATCGCTCACGGTATCCAATCTGCCTAAATCTGTCACGACCTGGCCATCTCGGCTAAAGCTCCTGTCGAGTTTGCCATCCGTGGTATAGCGGGTAAGGGCAAAATCGCCGTCATTATCGCCAATTGCCAGAATCTTGCCGTCAGACTGGAGAATGACGCGCTGCACAGCCGAGAAACTGGGCAGATTGGTCACCACAATGCCACTACCGCCAAAGCTGGTATCGAGTGTGCCATTGACGTTATAGCGTACCAACGCAAAATCACTGCCGTTAGCCCCTGCGACCACCAGTTTGCCATCGGTTTGCAGCACCGCATCGTTCACAACGGCATTGGTTCCCAGATCGCTCAACACTTTCCCGTCGCCGCTGAAGCTAGGGTCGAGCGATCCATCTGTCCGATAGCGAGCCACTACGACCGCATCATCGCTTTCGCCTACGACCAAAACTTTGCCATCGCTTTGAATTAGCACCTGCTTCGCTTCATCA
>CASBQJ010000076.1 GCA_949127705.1 Synechococcales cyanobacterium PMM_0085 | reverse complement strand
GAACAACCCCAAACAGCGCACCGGGCCTGAAGAAGACGTGTACCGTTTTGCCCGCGGCTCGGTGGTGGCCGACAAAGATTTGACCAAAAACGTGTTCTTGAAAATTGACCAAAAACAACTGGACGAAGTGGTGGTGAAGATCAAAAAGAAGGATTACTCGTACGAAGTGATTAAGAAAATGATTGAAAACAAAGACGCTTACTTGAACCAATACCAAAACTACAAGGCAAAAGCGTACATAAAAAGCGTAGAAAAAATAGAAAACAAAAAAAGGCGGACATCTTTGTCCGCCTTGCAAGAGTTGTCCAGTATCCGAACCGCTATGCTTCGTCGAAGGCTTCCAGGTCGAGTAGGTAGTAATATTGCTCTACCATCTCAGGCCGTTGGAACCCAACCGCCCGCAGCAAATGCCAGTCTTTTAGCCCTTCAAACACGTTTGGGTAGTCGTCTAACTCCAGCCGTTTTGCCAAATCCGCCACGTCGCTCTCTGTCATTTGAGCGACATCCTCTTCACAAAAGGTCAGCGTTTTCATTGCCAGTCTCCCCCCATAGGATTAAGCTCAGACCTGAACTCAGTAAACCAATAATTATACTGGCGTACGAAGCCTAAGTATGCCTTATTTAAGCTTATCCTAAGTCGCTGGATCAGGCTGTAACCGTAATTCTTCTGTAAAGTTTTGCACAATTTTTAAAACTTCCGGTGAAATTTCGTGACCAGTAGCAAGCTCATGAAAGCTCACAGGGATGTTTAAGGTCAGCAGCTGATCGCGCGATCGCTCGGCTTCGCGCATGGGCACAACTTGATCTTGCCGTCCATGCACCATCAGGACTGGAGGCGGTGCAGTGCGGCCGATTTGCACAGGAGCATGGAGGTAGCCACTGAGCACCAACAGCGCCGCCAGCGGTAGCCCCAACCCGACATCCAGCGTCATTGCCCCACCTTGCGAAAACCCTGCCAGTACCGTTCGCTCCAGGGGGACGCCCGTCAGGTCAGGCAGCGATCGCAGCCATGCGGTCAACAGCTGCCGACTTTCGACCAGGTCTGGACGTGCCGCAAAGGCTGCATTGGACTCAAACGCATAGGTTTCAGGAAAGTTATACCAAGCTCGACCGCCTGGGCTGTAGGGATAAGGAAACGGCGCATTGGGGAATAGCATTTGGTAGGCTGGCAAGTCGAGCGCGAAGGCCAGGGAGGCCAGGTCTTGGGCATTGGCACCCCATCCGTGGAGGGCGACAAATAAGCCTGCGGGCGGCTTGCCAGTTTTGGCCGGGATGGAGATGGCTTGAAGGGACATGAGCGGCGTTAGGGAGAATACGACTTAGAACTATAAACTATAAAACGGTGAGCGTTAGACTCGGACTAGTAGACGACGGCGCAAGTTCGGCTACCGTAGGGCGGGCATCTTGCCCGCGCAGGCTGGAAGCCTGCACTACGAATGGTAGGCAGATTTACGCCTCAGACTACTAGGAGCTTTAACCTCACACCCTAATTCTTTATTCTTTCAATTTCTATGGCACGGTTGGCACTACTGAGCGTTTCGGACAAAACTGGCGTGGTGGAGTTTGCTCGCCAGTTGGTTGAAGAATTTGGGTTTGCGATCGTCAGCAGTGGCGGCACGGCGCAGACGTTGAAGGCTGCTGGCATTCCGGTGACGAAAGTGTCGGACTATACGGGTTCGCCTGAGATTTTGGGTGGACGGGTGAAGACGCTGCACCCGCGCATTCACGGTGGGATTTTGGCCCGCCGGGATGTGCCACAAGATTTGGCAGAACTAGAGGCGAACCACATTCAACCGATTGATGTGGTCGTCGTCAACCTCTACCCATTTGAGCAAACGATCGCCAAACCCAATGTGGCGTTGACCGATGCGGTAGAACAAATCGATATTGGCGGCCCTGCTATGTTACGGGCTGCCTCGAAGAACTTTGCTCACCTCACCGTCCTCTGCAACCCAGCGCAATATTCTCCCTACCTGGAAGACCTGCGGCAGCATGATGGCGAGGCATCGCTGGCCTTCCGGCGAGCCTGCGCTCAAGCGGGTTTCTGGCACACAGCCACCTATGATTTGGCGATCGCCACCTACCTCAGCCAAGCCGAATCCCAAGCTGTCTCGGCCTCCCAGCCGGACGCGCCGCTACCAAAGCAGTTTGCGATCGCAGGCACTCAAATTCAGCCCCTGCGCTATGGCGAGAACCCGCACCAGCCCGCTGCTTGGTACCAAACGGGACGCACACCCAGCGGCTGGGCGGCTGCCACTCAGCTTCAGGGTAAAGAGCTAAGCTACAACAACTTGGTTGATCTAGAAGCCGCGCGGCGAATTGTGGCAGAATTTGCTGCCCCTGAAGCGGCGGCAGTGATCATCAAACACACCAATCCCTGTGGCGTTGCCTTAGGCTCCACATTGCACGAAGCGTATAGCAAAGCCTTTGACGCCGATGCAATTTCAGCCTTTGGTGGCATTGTGGCGTTTAACCAGGCGATCGATGCATCTACGGCTACGGCACTGACCCAAACCTTTTTGGAATGTGTAGTAGCTCCCGGCTGCGACCCAGAGGCCGCAACCATCCTAGCCGCAAAGGGCAACGTGCGGGTATTGGTATTGCCCGACCTGCAAACCAGCCCCACTCAAACCATCAAAGTGATTGCCGGAGGATTTTTAGCCCAAGCGTCAGATCATCCGGTCGTAGACCCCACGACGTGGGATGTAGTAACAGACAAACAGCTAACGGATGATCAGCTAGCCGAACTGGTGTTTGCCTGGAAGGTTTGTAAGCACGTTAAATCAAATGCCATTGTGGTCACCGCTAACCGGGCTACACTGGGCGTTGGCGCAGGACAAATGAACCGAGTCGGTTCGGTGAACCTGGCACTAGAGCAAGCAGGCGCAAAGGCGCACGGAGCGGTGCTCGCCAGCGATGCATTTTTCCCGTTCGACGACTCTGTCCGGCAGGCGGCGGCAGCGGGCATTGTGGCGATCGCCCAACCGGGTGGCAGCAAACGGGATCAAGACTCCATCCAGGCTGCAAACGCTCTCGGGATAGCGATGCTATTCACCCACACCCGTCATTTTTTACACTAACGATAGGTTCTCCCCTTATGAATGCCGATTTTCAAGCTCCCCCCGTTCAAGCTCCCCCCGTTCAAGATGTATCGGTCACGATTCTAATCGAAGGCGGGCAGCAGCAAACGATCCACATTCAGTCCAACAACTTATTACTCCAGCAGCTATTTGAGACCCTGCTCAGCCCCAGCGACAAACGGCCTCAGCGCTTGTTTCAAATTCCGGTTCAAGATGGCAAGGCAATTTTGTGTTTTCCGAGCGATCGCCTAGTCGGGCTAGTCACCGAACCACCCCTCGTGCTGCAACAACAACCGCAAGCTCCAGCAGCCCAACCTGGAGTAGATTCGTTGGCACCCGGAGCCTAGAGAGAAGGATGAGGGATGTAGCTTGCTTCTGCGCAGCAGTAGGATGAATTTAAATTCTTGTCCTTCCTTCCTCCTTCCCCCTTCATCCTTTCTGCCTCCCCTTCCTCCTCCTGCCTTTATGCTAAGTTCTATGAAGTTAGGATTTTCTTACGGGTTGTGCTGAGCAGGGGAAACACTATGAGCTTCGAGATCCCAGAATCGATCAAGGTTTACAGTCAATTTGGGCATCCCATTTTGATGTGGGTGCTGTTTGGGCTAACGCTTTATGCCATGTATCTGGGAATTCAGCTGCGGCGCGTGCGTTCGGCAGAGGGTGAGGTGAAGAAGGAGTTAATTAAAGGGCGATTTACGATTCGGCATCATCAAATTGGGTCGCTGTTGCTGGCATTGATGGTGTTAGGAACCATCGGTGGCATGGCTGTCACCTATATCAACAACGGTAAACTGTTTTTTGGTTCTCATTTGCTAGCGGGCCTGGGGATGACGGGCTTGATTGCTACATCTGCATCCCTAACGCCACTGATGCAAAAAGGTCATGACTGGGCGCGCTATACGCACATTGCGCTCAATGTCGTATTGGTCGGCTTGTTTGGTTGGCAAGCGGTCACCGGCATGCAAATTGTGCAGCGGATTGTAGACCAGATGATGGGTGTTGCGTGAGGTGATATTTCTCGGATAACCGATGTAGAGACGCGATTAATCGCGTCTCTACGGGTTCAGAAATTCGCATACACGATATAAAAATACGATTAATCGCGTCTCTACAGGTTTTTTTCATCTAGAATTGTGCCTTTCAAGCAAGCACCTGAGAGCGTTGTGCCATTCAGGTTGGCACCTGTTAGTTCAGCACAAAGCAGATTTGCGCCAGTCAAGTTTGCCCCGGCTAGATTGGCTTCTCGCAGATCAGCTTCTTCGAGGTTCGTTTCGCTCAAGATGGCACCCTGGAGATCCGCTTGAAACAGATTGGCCGATTGCAGATTGGCATTGCTGAGGTTTGCGCCGCGCAGGTCGGCACCCCGCAGGTCTACCCCTTTCAAATTGACGCTCATCAGGTTGGCACCGCTGAGAAATGCTCCTGCTAGTGAGGTGAGGGTGAGATTGGCCTGCATCAGGTTGGCACCCCGCAGATTAGCACCCCGCAGATCAGACTCGGACAGGTCTGCCTGCATTAGGTTGGCACCCAGCAGGTTGGCGCGGAGGTCTGCCCCTTTAACTTGACACCCCATCAAGTTTGCTCCATCTAGGCGAGCGGCTGTGAACTTGGCTCCTGAGAGATTGGCTCCGGTTAGGTTTGCGCCACTGAGGGTAATCCGGCTTAAGTCAGCGTGGGATAAGTCTTCATCTTCTAGATCTGCCCCTGCTAGGTTTTTTTGTTTGCCCGTGCGGATTGCTTCGGTATCCATTGGTTATGCGTCAGTCTCTAGGGAGCGTGTACAGCGTGAACAGGTGTGTGGAGAGGTGCGTGGTAGAACTAGATTTTAGCGGCGAGCAGGTCTTCTTCGGCATGAGAGTCGAGCATCCACATGCCGGCGGCAATTTTGGGTGCGGCAATGGAAAGGCTCAGCCCTTGCTGTAACCCGTTGACTAATAGAGCGAGGGCTTCAATCAGCTTTGGATCCCAGCGATCGCCTTCTTGGGCTTGACAGGCCGATAAGGCTGTAGCCAGCGCCGCAGCGGCAGCGGGGGATAGAGCTTCTGTGAGGGGAGTAATCACGTCAGGGGCAGCATCGGGGTTGCTGCGCCGACCAACAGCTAGGTGGTGCTGAAAGCAGGAGACCAAGCCCAAAATCCTCGATTCGAGCGGAATTTCATCGCCTGCCAACCCTGCTGGGTAGCCCATCCCGTCCCACCATTCGCTCTGATGATTCAAAATGGTGGCGATCGCCTTCAATCGGTTCATGGTACGCAAAATCTGGGTTCCCGGCACCAGCGGGCAAGATGGCGCGATCGTGTCATCGTCACCATAGCGAGATACCCCTGGGGTAATTTCCATGGCCGCACCCTGCAACTGAGCAATGCGATGGAGCAACCCGGCTAGACGCAGCCGATGCAGCTGCCAAGCAGGTAGATCGAGCAATTGCCCTAGGCTTTCGGCTAAGGAGGCCACTTCTGCTGCTGCCATCGGATTGCTCAGATCGGTCTGATCAATCAGTTGCGCAATGCGCAGAAATGCTTGCAGTTCGTTGGAGACCAAGTTGTAGTCTAATCCAACCGCTTCTAGGCCGCTGTGTTCGGGCAGGGAGTGGGTTAGACTTTGCTGGCTGTGCTGCAAATAGTCCACCACGCGAGACACGATGTCGCCTAGATGGTCGGCAGTTGGCAACTCACTGAGGGCGTCTTGCTGCTGAATTTGAGCCGCGATCGCCTCTAGCTGAGCAGTGACCTGCTGTCCCAGTTCCGGGTTGTAGCGCTGCACATGGGCGATCGCCAAAGCGGCTGTTTCGATCACGAGGCTGGGTTCAAACGTCCACAGGCCATAAAACTTACGATCCAGGTCTGCGGCTGGCACACCGGCTGCCCCATAGTCTGCCTCAGATAGTTCTTGGCACAGCACCATCGCCGTGTAGCGCGACGACACGATAATTAAATGCCACTCTTGAGCTACCGCATCGGCGGCCTCTAGTTCGACCAATGCTACGTTGGCCCGCTGGCTGGTTGGATGCTCGGCAAACCCGCTATCGGGCGCGGCCATAATGATGACTTGCTGCGATCGCGCGGCCAGATCTGCGTAGCGTTCAGCTTCTTCTAGATACCACTTGCCCCGCTGAAAAGCCGTAATCATCAGCGGAGAGTAATCTTGGCCTAAAATCGCATCTTCTAACGCGTGGCACAGCGCCACCAGAGTGTTTTTGTAATACACCCCAAAATTAAGCGATCGCTTTCCTGCCAGGTTCTCTGGCTGATGGGCATCCCGGAGGGACTTCAAGATGGAGCCTTCTAGCATGTAATAAAGGGGGTGAAAGAAAAATGAGTTAAATCGTAAAGTTCTGTTTCAATTTTCTCAGATTTTAGGCATCGTGCCACAAAGTCAATCAGAACTTGATCTTAAACCTGAACCTTAGCATTAGAATTTCGAACCTTAGCATTAGAATTCCTACATCATGGCCTGAATTGTGTGCGGCAATCGGACTTTAGCGTCTAAGAGAAATATTCCATCCGGCAAGTCAGTTGATCCCAACCGCAAGATAAACGCCCAAATCGAGATAAAATTGGCGATAGGATCTGAGTCCCTACAGGATTCTGGTGCTGTCGTAGTCCTGAGAGAGCGACTCGACATCCCATCTGCGCTTGAAACTGCCGAGGTTTTATGAAAACAGTCTTGTCTCGTTTGTTGGCTCTGGCTTTAGTGCTTGTCATTGGGTTGACGGGTTCCTCTGCCGCTAGTGCCGCCACGGTAGGAGGGTTAACGGGCAACTACCGAGATGATGCCCTAACTCTGATTGGTAGCCTGAGAACTGCTCTGGAGTTGCCGGATGGTACAGCAGAGAAGTCTGCCGCCCAGTCCGATGCTCGCCTGCTGATTAATGACTTTGCCTCCCGCTATCGTCGCAGCGGCACCCTGACTAAACTGAGTTCATTTACCACAATGCGAACTGCCTTAAATTCACTGGCAGGGCACTATAGCTCTTATCCCAATCGTCCGGTTCCCGAAAAGCTAAAAACCCGCTTAGAGCAAGAATTTAAGCAGGTAGAATCTGCACTGAGACGAGAAGGTTGACAACACCTGGCTCGGGCAGTTTTTAAACCATCATTCTCATTTCAACAGCAGCGTGCGGCAATGCCAAGCGCTGCTATTTGGTGTTGATTGGGGCAAGTTGAGTGTGAATGGTTGTTGTCTAGTAACGAGAGCGGTGACTGCCAGACTTGTCCCAAAACTCATGATTTTTAAAGGTTTTTGCAGCCTTGCTTAACTCTATCTTTGTCGGTTCTTAAACTGATCTCAGTACAGTCAAAGAGTCTCTAGTTTTGTGGCAGTTGTTGTGCTTGCGATCGCCCGAGACTAGATTTGCAAAGCCTTTAGTTTAAGATCCTTGAGAGAAAGATACCTCATGTCCATGAAGCGTAGACACTTTTTGATGTTTATGGGAGCAGGTGCTGGTTCCATTGCACTTCAACCGTTTGTCCAAACTGGGGAAAGCCTTTCTATTTCGCTTGAAGGAACCTCGGCAGTGGCCCAGACGGCAGGTTTGACCTTCGTGCCCGTTAAAGGTCCGATGCCCGTAGAAACCGCTGGGGTAGCGTTAACGCGCCAGATTTCGCAATACGGTAGCTATGCCGTCAAGGATGACTTGATCCTACCTCCTGGCTTTACCTACGATGTGGTGGCATCTTGGGGCGATCGCATTGGTGACAAAGACCACTTCGGCTACAACAATGACTACCTATCGTTTGTGGAAACCGCTCCCGGCGAAGGTTACCTGACCGTTAACCACGAATATATCAGCGCCAAACCCTGGGCGCAAACCTATCAGCAAGTGATTGGCAAGTCTCTGCCCTTTGCCGATGTTAAGGCTGCCGCTCAGGCTGCAACCGATGGAGAGCTTGATGTTTACTCGCTGCCAGATGGTGATGCGCTAAAGCAGAAAGTCTATGAACTGTCGAAAGCGGCTCAATATGATGCGGGTTTGAGCGTGATCTCAGTTCGTCGCAAGGCCGATGGCAGTTGGGAGCGCACCTATTCCAGTGCAGATCGTCGCATCTCTGGCATCTCTGGTTTAGAAGATGGCAACTATTTGAACACAACCGGGCCAGCGGTATCGATCTTCCGTAAGACCAGCGGTCAAGGCTACATCGACAAACTGGGCGACAAGATCATTGGGACGCATCAAAATTGCTCGGG
>CASBQJ010000075.1 GCA_949127705.1 Synechococcales cyanobacterium PMM_0085 | reverse complement strand
ACCACGATACTTACCGATCACATTCCCAACTGATGTAGCGACTGTGGGAATTTCAGTTTGGTATTTCACACCGCGATAAGAAAGTTTCATCTCTAGTTGCCTCTGTTCTCTATGACTTAAGCATACGAGAAACCCTAGTCGGCTAGCCTCATCCAGCCGTCTCACCTGAGCGGGTGATCTGAGATTGACGAGTGGATTAGGATGAGCCTTTCGGTTCAATACACAGCCTGACCCAGGCGAGAATTTCTTGGTTAACCCGATCAGCACACTCATCATACGGGCAGTGGCCGCTATCGGGAATTTCTACCATCTTAAGCTGAGGATTGATCAACGGCAGCTGCCGTCCCCAGGTGAGCGGAATGACTCGATCTTGCTCACCCCAGAGCAACAGCATGGGCAGATCTAAGTCTTGGAGTAACGTCTTGGTGCTGAGGCTGAAATCGTTTTGCGTTCTAGCCTGCACCAATCGACAAAGCACCTTAGCAGCGCCTCGATCATAGGCAGGAATCGCAAAGCTAGAGATTAACTCATCGGTGACATATTCACGATTGCTATAGACCGTTTTGAGCACAGCGCGCAAAAAGCCAGGACGGCGAATGACCCGCAGTAGGGGTCTAATTAAGAACGGTGTGGCAAAGATCGATTCGATCTTGCCAACCCACGACTGTGACCAACCCGGCAGCAATTCTTGGCGAGAGGCGGGCAGGGTCAGCAACACCATGCCGTGAACCAACGCTGGATCGATCACCGCCGCACTTAGAGCTACCAATGCGCCGAGGGAGTGGCCTACCAAAATGACGCGCTGCCCGATCAATTCACGGCAAAAGTCACGCACTTGATCTACCCATAGCCCTACCCGGAAGTCGGTCGGAGCTTTTTCGGACGCACCAAAGCCCAACAGGTCGAGGGCATAAACGGTATGCGTTTGGCTCAGAGGAATCAGATTAGAGCGCCACTGCGTCAGAGAGGCTCCAAAGCCATGTAGAAAGACGATAGGTGTGCTGTCTGGATGAATGGGATCAGCGGCTCGAATGTAGGTATAGCGGGTTTGCCAGCCACGCCAGACCCAATCACGTTGGGAACCCAGATGGCTGTGCCAGGGATGAAGCATAGGAGAAGGAGGGAGACAGCGATAGAAATCAGCGGGGCCAGCACAGGGGAGGAGGCAAAATAAAATTGCTCCACCTTGAAGAATCTATCACAGGCGTTTGTCAGTGTGGGGTGGACAAGGTGTAGTGATGTCTTGCCTGGGAGCTGTTTGGGGTCTAAGGCTCAGATGAATTCTGCTTGCCCCAGCAGCGTTAGGCGATCGCGCCAAGCTTTTACAATCGGTTGCAGGGCGGGGGGCAGCCAGTGGTCGTATTGAGGGTAGAGCGGCAGGCGCGGCTGTAGATGCCAGTTGGCCTGCATCAAGGTGGCGGCTAGCTGGGCATCGTGCGGATGGGGATAGTCGGGATTGACTTCGTCTTTGGGACCGATGCCGCCTAAATCATGTGCTCCGGCAGCGATACAGGCCAGCAAGCCCTGAGCCGTAGGCAGCAGGTTGGGAGGAATTTGTAAGGTAATCTCTGCGGGCAGGAGGCGACGCGCGATCGCCACTACATCAGCTAATTTTGTTGGATCAAACGGCGCGCTGGCGATCGCCTGCTGCTGTCCAGGGCTGTGAGGTTGCAAAATGACTTCTTGAATATGACCCCATCGACGGTGGATGTGGGCGATCGCCGTCAATGTGTCTACCCAATCGGTCTCGGTTTCGCCAATGCCCAACAGCAGCCCAGTGGTAAAGGGAATCTGCAATTCCCCTGCCCATTCCAACTGTTGCAGCCGGACAGCCGGAATTTTGCTAGGGGCATGGCGATGCACGGTTTCTAGCAACGCCGGAGTCAGCTGCTCTAGCATTAGCCCCATTGATACATTCACCGATTTGAGCTGAGCCATTTCTTCAACGCTAAGGGGGCCGACGTTGGTATGCGGCAAAAAACCCAGATTCAGCGCCAGTTCACAGAGATCGTAGATTCGCTGAAACCAGGCACGGCGTCGAGCGCTGCGAGGATGAACTTCTCCACTCAAAATCAGAATTTCAATCACCCCTTGATGGCGGAGGGGATCGAGTAACCGGGCAGCTTGCTCTAGCGTCATCCAGGGGTCGCTGCCAGGTGCTGCCCGGAAGTTACAATAGGTACAGCGATTAAAACATTCGTAGGTGGGTACCAGTGTGTAGGCGGGGCTGTAGGTGATAGGTGACATTGGGCGCTGATATCATCTGTTTGAATTCGATCTGGTTTTATCACTTACGATTGCGCAGTCGGCGCTGTGGCATATGACGGCAAGCCAGTTGTTTGAATGTTGACCGGATGCTCTATCAACCTCTTAAAAGTTTTTTGGTTAGTCTCGGAAATTCTGCACCTATATTCTTAATATATATGTATGCGAAATTAGCTTGATTGATTTGGGTTGCGAGGGCGCAACGGTCACGACCTTGATCAACCAAGCCAATTCTGATTTCTCCAGCCGGAGCAGATTTAGGGCAATCTACCTTGATTGACATTTTTACAGCAGTGCTTACCCCCCATGGACATCAGCCCGCTAGACCCCTTGAGACACTGCTGCCGAGACGAGGCAGAATTTGCAGCCCTAAAACAGAGTTTGGCTGCTCAAGCAGTTGAGGTTAAAGCATTTGAGGCTAATGTAGAGCAGCAAAAAGCAGTCGCTGGCGTGATTGCTAAAATCCGCGCCTCGCTTGACCTCAATACCATCTTTAAGAGCACCGCCACTGAAGTTCGCCGCTTGCTGCACGCCGATCGCGTAGCGGTGTTTCGCTTTGAACCTAGCTCTAACTGGAACGACGGTGATTTTGTCTGCGAAGATGTGGCGTCAGAGTTTGCCTCGGCGATGGCGGGTAGAGTTCACGACCATTGTTTTGGCGAGCAATATGCAGCCCAGTATCAGCAGGGGCGCTTTCAAGCGGTAGCCGACATTCACCAAGCGGGGTTGAAGGATTGCCATATTGAAGTGCTGTCGCGGTTTCAAATCCGGGCTAACCTGGTGATTCCGCTGTTGCGAGACGAGCTGCTTTGGGGGTTACTCTGCATTCATCAATGTGCCTCTGCTCGACAGTGGCATCCTACAGACATTGAATTTGTGCAGCAAATTGCGACTCAGCTCGGGGTCGCCCTGCAACAGGCAGAACTGGTAGAACACATTAAATTTCAAGCTAAGCAGCAGCAAATCTTGTTTAGCGTAGTGGCCAAAATTCGAGCCTCGCTTGACCTTGAGACTATTTTTAAGACAACGGCCACTGAAATCCGGCGCTTACTCCAGGTAGATCGGGTGGCGGTGTTTCGCTTTGATCCCAACTCGCAGTGGAATGATGGCGAGTTTGTCTCCGAAGATGTGGCTGAAGGGTATAGTTCGGCGATCGCACTCAAGGTTCATGACCACTGTTTCGGCAATCAATACGCCGCAGATTATCACACCGGGCGAATTCAGGCCGTTGCCGATATTTACAATGCCGGTTTCAAAGACTGTCATATTCAGGTACTCGCTCGTTTCCAAATTCGCGCCAACTTAGTGGTTCCGCTGCTGCAAGGCAACCACTTATGGGGATTGCTGTGCCTCCACTACTGCACCCAGCCGCATGGGTGGCAACCCGAAGAAATTGAATTTGTGCAGCAAATTGCTACCCAATTAAGTGTGGCCTTGCGACAGGCTGCCCTGCTAGAGCAATCTCGACAGCAAACTGCCGCCCTATCAGAGGCGTTAGAGGTGCTGAAAAAAGCTCAGATGCAGCTAATCCACAGCGAAAAAATGTCAAGCCTGGGACAGCTAGTGGCTGGAATTGCCCATGAGATTAATAACCCGGTGAATTTTATTCACGGAAATTTGAAATATGCGACGCAATACGCTCAAAATTTAATCGAGGTGCTTCAGCTTTACCAAAAACACTACCCTCAACCTGCCCTAGAGGTGAGCGATCGCGCCCAGCAAATTGACCTAGAATTTCTGACCGAAGACTTTCCGCGCATGCTAGCCTCAATGCACATTGGGGCAGAACGGATTCGCAGCATTGTGCTTTCGCTGCGCAACTTCTCTCGCCTAGATGACAGCGAGATGAGACCGACAAATATTCACACTGGGTTAGAAAGTACGCTGCTAATTTTGCAATATCGGTTAAAACCCAAGCACCCTCTACCGCCTATTCAACTGATTAAGGACTATGGAGATCTGCCCCCAGTTGAGTGCCATAGTAGCCAGTTGAATCAAGTGTTTATGAATGTTTTGGTGAATGCGATCGATGCCATTGAAGAGGCGGCATTGTCACGGTTAGAGAGCCAGTGCACAGCGCCACAAAACACCATCACCATTCAAACATCAGTCATCTCAGACAACCCAGATGGAGTACCGCGTGCCCTGATTCGGATTATAGACAATGGCCCTGGGATCTCAAAAGAGGTACAAAATCGCTTGTTCGATTCATTTTTTACCACCAAACCAGAAGGCAAAGGCACAGGTTTGGGGCTATCGATTAGCCATCAGATTGTAGTAGAACACCATCACGGCATCTTGCGATGTAGCTCGCAGCCCGGTGAGGGCACAGAGTTTTGGATTGAGATTCCAATTCGGCAAGATTCTTCTCGGGTTAAAGCTGAGGTCGTCAGCCCTTAGTGGGGCACCTCTATCCCAGATGTCACCGATTCTGTCATTCAATACTGTAATGCAGTTCGCCATCTGTGGAACACGAGCTTCTGTGCCGGGGCGGTCGATTGGGATGAACTAGCTCACCGAGATTTCAATTATGCTCAAGTGCAAATTGTGCGATCGCCCCAGCACAACGAATTAGTCGGCAGGTTCGCCTCCTAAAAGTCGTCACAATTGCGTGTAAGTAATGCTCGCCCATCTTGTCTAGCGAAATTCAGTACAACTGAATCTGGACGATTGATCAAATTCATTGCATTGACTGTGACTACATCATGCCCTGCTGCTTGAAGAAGATTGACCAGATACTTTGCTTGAGAATCTTCGTCAAGTAACATTCGTAGGCTCAAGAAGAACTCCTTTTAATTCCAAGCGACAGCGTTCTTCATCTGCCTCCAATTTCAACAGTTCTTGGTGACTCTTACAGTACTGAATTACTTCATAAATAGCTGGCAAAGGTAAATCCCAGTTTTCAGCTGCTTGCTCTGGTGACAATTGATTCGCTACCATATCTTGCCAAACTATCGAAGCGAGCAATTTATGACCTTTAATGTGTAGCTGTTTACGCCAAGCATGAGGACGAGACACTAAATACTGCCAGTCTTCAATCTGAGGTGGGTTTTGCAGTGATTGAATAACAGCACTAACGAGGTCAAGGCGATCGCTTACAGAGAGTTTACAGGCTTGCTCCTTCAATTCTTGGATCAACACAGGAAAATCTCCAAACTAAGTGTTTAGGGTCTAACTCCAGTGTAAGTTAACCTGATTGT
>CASBQJ010000074.1 GCA_949127705.1 Synechococcales cyanobacterium PMM_0085 | reverse complement strand
GCCCGAAAGAGCACTGAGTCCCTGATTGGTGGCGATCGCTAACGTCACTTCACTAATTATCTCTCCAGCGTGGCGAGCGACGATAGTTGCTCCCAAAATCTGGTCTGAGCCTCGCTTGTGCAAAATTTTGACAAAGCCATCCGGTTCACCATCGGCCAGAGCGCGATCGACCGTTGAGAAGGGGATTTTGATGGCGTTGGTATTCAATCCTTGCGCCTGAGCCTCCTGCTCATACAACCCGACATGGGCAATTTCTGGATCAGTATAGGTGACCCAGGGCATGGTCAAACTGCTGAGTTTGCTGCGTCCTAAGCCAAAGGGAGCGAACAATGTATTTTTGATCACGATCCGGGCAGCCGCGTCGGCAGCATGGGTAAATTGCCAGTTCATACAAATGTCGCCAGCCGCATAAATGCGTGGATTAGTAGTTTGCAGATAATCATTGACCACCACGCCCCGGCGAGCATCATACTCAACGCCAACCGTTTCTAAATTCAATCCCTCCACGTTAGGCGATCGCCCAGCCCCCACCAAAATCTCATCCACTACAACGGTTTTAACTACACCATTTTGACGGTAATGAATGATTTTACCCGCATCTGTTGTTTCAACTTGTTCGAGGCTGCAATCTAGAATCAGATGCAGATTTTCCTGCAAAAACTGGTGTTGGACAATCTCAGCGGCATCAGCATCTTCACGATCGAGCAAATGTCCATGTTTGTGCAGCAACGTCACGTCGCTACCCAGCCGATGGAACGCCTGCGCCAGTTCGCAGCCAATCGGGCCACCGCCAATGACTGCCAACCGTTTGGGGCTTTCAGTTAGCGAAAAGACCGTTTCATTGGTCAGATATCCTGCGTCTGCCAATCCAGGAACCTGGGGGCGCGTTGCCCGAGCACCTGTAGCAATCACGGCTTTCTTAAAGCGCAACTGGCTGCCATTGACGGTGATGGTCTCTCCATCCACAAACTGAGCGCTGCCCAGAAACACATCAATGCCCAGTTTGCTGAACCGCTCTACCGAGTCATGATGGCTAATTCCCGCCCGAATTTTCCGCATCCGCTGCATGACGGCAGCAAAATTGATCTCAACAGTATCGGGGGGTTGAACCCCAAAGGGAGCGGCATTTCGCATATCGGCCACCACCCGCGAGGAGCGAATGACGCACTTGGACGGCACGCATCCGACGTTGAGACAGTCGCCCCCCATCAAGCTTTTCTCAATCAGCGCCACCCTCAAACCCAACTCCAACCCAGCCGCTCCAGCCGCAACGACCAATCCAGCCGTACCAGCCCCAATGACCACCAAGTCGTAAACCGCCGCAGGCCGGGGGTTGACCCAATCCGGCGGATGGACATGGGACATGAGGGTTTGATTGTACTGATCTAGCGGCTGGAGAGCGGGTTCTGGTCGAATCGACGGGGTCATACGTTTAATCTCTAGATCCAACAGTTTGACTGACTACCGGGTTGACTGACAAATCTTTTACCATAATACATGTGAGTTTCCAGCCTGCCGCCTCAACAGCGCCAGCAGCAACCCATGTAGTGCCCGATTCTGATGCAGAGAGTCTATGAAAGCCAGCCTTCGAGCCTATGGCGCTAGTTTAGTTAATCCCAAATTTGCCCCAACTAGCTTAAAGGTCGCACTGTTGGTAGGGTCGCTGCTGTTTGCCATCAATCATGGCAATGCGTTGCTCAAAGGGCAAATGAGCCGCGATCGCTGGATTTCTGGCCTACTAACCTACTGTGTCCCGTACCTAGTTAGCATTCACGGCCAATATATGAGCGACCTGCGGCAAAGGAGCTAGAGATTGCCGCGCAGCACATAGCCCACGCTACGGATAGTATGAATCAGGCGTTTTGGTTTATCGGCCTCTAGCTTAATCCGCAATGCTCGGACATAGACTTCAATAATATTTGATTCACCCATAAAATCATACCCCCAAACCTTTTCCAAAATTTGGTCACGGGTCATCACCTGGCGGGAATGCCGCATCATGAACTCAAGCAGGTCAAACTCTTTAGCGGTCAGGTGAATCAACTGGCGATCGCGATAAACTTCACGGGTAATGCAGTTTAAGATCAAATCTTCAAACTCTAAAATATCAGAACCTTCTGGATGCACCCGACGCAAATGAGCCTTCACCCGAGCCAGCAGTTCTTCGATGCTAAAGGGCTTGGCCACATAATCATCGGCTCCTGCATTTAACCCAGCCACGCGATCGGGAATCTCATCTTTTGCCGTCAAGATGATGATGGGAACCTGTACACCCGTTGAGCGCAATCTCAAACAAATATCCAATCCAGACATGCCGGGTAGCATCCAGTCTAAGATCAACAGGTCGGCTTCAGCCTCACGCGCCAGACTCAGGCCATCCATCCCGTTGGCTGCTACCGTCACACGATAACCTTCTAAACTGAGTTCTGTTTCCACAAACTCAGCCAATCTAGGGTCATCTTCAACCAGGAGAATATGAGCGCTCATGATAGTGATGTCCACAGCGGTAACGTAATGGTAAACAGGCTGCCCTCGCCCGGTTTAGACCGAAGGCAAATCCGCCCGTTCATGCCTTCAATCAAGCTTTTGGCGATCGCTAGCCCCAACCCGGTACCGTCTCGCGATCGGGTCATAGACCCATCCACTCGATAAAACCGCTCAAAAATTCGGGTTTGGTGAGCCAGAGGAATGCCGACACCGCGATCGCGCACATGAATCATCGCCTGCTGTTCCGTCTTCTCTAGCACCAACTCAACCACCTGATCCGACGCAGAGTACTTGATAGCATTATCCACTAAGTTAATCAACACTTGCTGTAGGCGATCTTGATCGGCACAGGCAATCACATCATCATCAGTCGCTAAAACATGAACCTGTCGATTGCCAACTCTTTGACTCATCTGTGCTGTCTCCGTCACCAGCGTATTCAACATCACGGGGGCAAGCCGGAAATGCAGATTACCGCTATCGGCTCGCGCTAGATCAAGCAAATCTTGCAACATGCGGATGGTGCGTTCGGCTTCAGCAGAAGCAGTGGCAACCGCTTGCTGCTGATGTGTACTTAAATTATCGCCGCGCCGCAGTAGACTTTGCAGATATCCGGAAATTACCGTCAAAGGGGTGCGAAGTTCATGGGAAACATTGCCCACAAACTGTCGCTGCTGCTCCCACGAACCCGATAGCCGCACTAACATTTCATTGAATGCCTGCGCTAGTCCCAAAATCTCATCCGGTGCCCGGTGCAGCTGCAGTTTTGCCGCACTCAGATCATCGGCAGAAACAGCGCTAGCAACTTGACTCATCTGTTCTAAAGGTTGGAGAGCGCTGCGAATTCGTTTAGCGATCGCAATCATCAGTAGCACCATGGTCACAATACTGACCCAGATCAAACCGTGTATGCCTGAATTCAGCCGCATCTGGTCGTCAGTAATATCTTTTAATAAGTAGACCTGGCCGAGAGGATTGCCGTTAACAGTCAGAGGACTTCCACACAGCACAACGTAGCGATCGCCCAGCTGGAAAACGGTTGGCTGTGCTGGAACATTGGTTTGGGTCACAGCCGTGATCAAATCGGGAGAGGGAATGTTCACCCCAGAGGATCGAGACATCAGCTGTCCATCCACATTTCTGACCCAAATCAGTAATCCTGGCGTAGAAAGTTTGTCGATTGTTCGCTCTACGCCAGATTCAATGGAACCCATCTGACGATACAGTTCCACCTGCTCTGGGAAATGGGTTGCAATATATTCCAATGATTGTTTATGAGCAGATACTAACGTTTTCTCCATCCGCCAACTTGCCCAAATCGTGACACTCCCCATTCCTAATAG
>CASBQJ010000073.1 GCA_949127705.1 Synechococcales cyanobacterium PMM_0085 | reverse complement strand
GGACTGGCAGTCGCCCACAAGAAGCCACCCGTGGCCACCAGAAATAAAATACCCATCACGCCCGCTAGCGGTTTCCCCCCCAGACCCGTGAACCACTCGCTCACCCGCCCGGTAGGAGCCAATAGCTGCGCCGTTTCTATATTGGCGATCGCCCAAATCCAGCCGGCATGAAGCCCGATGGCCAGCCCCAAATGGCCGCCATTGACCCACCGAGCCAACACCAGCACCATCCCCATCAGCCATAGACCCGGCAACTGGGGAATGTTGTCGCGCCCTTCCCAGAGCAAATGCAGGAGGGCAAAGGTTAGACTAGCGATCGCCGCCGCCAGCCAGGGTGTATGGTCTTGCTGCAACTGGGTCAGGGTAAATCCACGAAACACCAGCTCTTCGGTGCCACTCACCCAGACTCCCAGCGCCAGCGTAGACAGCAGTTGCACGCTCCAGGCGTAGAGACTCATGGTCGGCAGGACGGCTCCATCTGCCAGGACACCGGTCGGCACCCGCCACGTCATCCAACCCAATCCGATCTGAACCGCAAACAGCCCCGCCAGACCCAACACTCCGACCAGCCAACCCAGTCCCACAGCCCCTATTAGCCCGGTATTCGCATCTAAACCATATACAGAAAATGACTCGCCCAGTCCCCGAGCAAAGCCCCAAACGATCAGGGGAGCCAATACATATAATGACGCGAGCAGCGGCAGTTTTTGGGCAGGGGCAATCGGCTGGGGTGGATGCCAGCGCAGGGCGATCGCCAAAGGAATAGCGATCGGCAGCCACAACAATAGCCAGACAAAATAAAAGCTAGCCACTCGCAACCAAGGCGAAGCCTCTGCCAGTGCTAGCGAGAGCCCAACAAAAAGATTATCCAACTTTAAACTGCAACTCCTCTAGAATTGCGACCCTATCAAAATTGCAATCTCGATTTAAACACAGTCTGTGGGCAGCTGTTAAATTAGCCCAGATGAGTAGCAGGCTGCTCCGGGAGCGGCTAACTACTCATCAAGATTTGATTGATTCAGACTTGTCGAGCTGCTAGCTCAAAACTAGGTTTAGTCTTCGTCATACTCTGTGGTGCCGTCTTTTTCAGAATCCATTTGAATCAGGTGGATGTGTTTATACCCCAACTTGATCTCAAATTCATCGCCAGACTTTAGACCCATTTTTTCAGTGTAGGTTGCACCGATCACGATTTGGCCGTTCTTGTGAACGCTGACTCGATAGGTCGGTTCACGCCCCCGACCATCGCGATCGCTATCAGCGCCAAGTGAAATGCCTCGAGCCGCCAACAACGCCTCATAAAAAGCCCCCAGATTGACGCGAGTCTGGCTATTTTTTCCGACTGTCTGATAACCACAGCGGATCGCTTTTTCTCGGGGCTTCAAATGAGCAAGTTCTTTTACTTTTTGAAGCAGTGCCTTTCCAGTTAATGGAGATATTGCAGTTTCAGTCATCGTGTTGGGAACATCCTTAGGTTCAAAAGAGAGTAGATTGCTAGGTATACTCGCCGCTTTAATCAGCTTACTTGAAGAACTTGATTAAATAGTAAAAACTATATCTTGTAATTATAAGCTTAAACTTTCCCACATTCAAAGCAGTAATTTCTTTAACGTTCAAACAGCTCACAGCGAAGTGCTCAGCAGCAGTTTTCCGGCACTGAGAGGCCACTTCACTACATTAAAAAATATATGGAATTTTAATGGTCTTAGCCAAACCAGCGTTAAAAACCGTGAAATAGAGAGAGTGGGGATGTTTTTTGCAACTATCCTGCATGTTATAAATCTCTAGCCATTTGGCACCAGCAAGCTAAGGCTTAAATGCTGCAAATTGTGTGCTTCCCCATTTGGGCACTATCAAATAGCACAAAGCCATCCCACCCGTTCAAGCCAGCTTAAACTGAGTCTAGATCCAGCGTTGACTAGTTCCATGTAATCAAAACTCAAATATTTTTGATTCGACTCCAAACCAGCAGAGCTGAGTATTACTTGTGCTTGTGATGAGAATAAGTTTGTCGCAAAATAACACGTAACCTTAATCAGCCATTGGTTTAACGGTCTTAACAACTGTAATTTCAGCTTGAGTCATTACAGGTTTTATAGTTAGAGGTCGCAGAGGCAGAGTTGCCTCAATTCCCTGTTCGGGCTAGTTGAGGTTGATGCCCACTTGTTTCTGCGCCAAATTAATGGTATTGGACAGCGTGATCTAGATTTTAAGTTGAAATAATTTAAAGCTTGTGTCTGACGGATCCAATCACTCCATGAATCTAAACTATGGGAAATATGGCCGAGTTCCAGCCTTGTTAGAGCATTGAGACTTAAACTAGAACAACAGCTTGATAGAAATTCAGCGCTTGATTAATCAGAATCGGGGTTGTGGGCAGTTGGTTGGCTCTAGCGCAAGCCAGTCAGACGATTGAGGCAGTGAGGTAATCAGCACAGTTGGCAAACTAACAACTGTTTGTATTTCTACATTTGGCGTTCCTAGCCCAGGACAAATGGGTTCAAATCCACTAAATTGCCGTCTAGGGCAACAGATGTGCTGTGGTTTAGCCCAGCAGGTTTAATCGCTCAAGCCACTTAATTACCTCATGCCAAATTTGGCTCTGCCTAGAATTTAAATCCAGCCGCGCACTCCACAGTTCCTTACACCTCCCTTTCCAGTTGTCTCCTATGCAGATTCAGTTCAAGATTTTACGGCAGACTGCCGATACTGCTCCTACATTTCAGACGTACCAACTCGAAGCAGATCCAGGCAACACTATCCTAGATTGCCTCAACACGCTGAAGTGGGAGCAAGATGGTACCCTCGCCTTTCGCAAAAACTGTCGCAACACCATCTGCGGCAGTTGCTCCATGCGGATTAATGGGCGCTCTGCGTTGGCCTGTAAAGAAAATGTAGGCAGCGAAGTCGCCCGGTTGCAGCAGATCCACGACAGCCAAAGGCTTGATGGACAGGAGGCCAACAGCCCCGACTCTGGAGAGATCCCCACCTTTATCATTGCTCCCATGGGCAATATGCCCGTCATCAAAGATTTGGTGGTCGATATGCAGAGTTTCTGGGATAACTTGCAGGCCGTTGATCCGTATGTCAGTACAGAAGCCCGACAGGTTCCAGAGCGAGAGTTTTTACAAACCCCTGAAGAGCGCGATCGCCTGAATCAAACGGGTAACTGTATTCTGTGCGGGGCCTGCTATTCAGAATGTGCCGCCCGTGAAACCAACCCCGAGTTTGTTGGGCCTCATGCTTTAGCCAAAGCCTATCGGATGGTAGCAGACAATCGAGATAGCCAAACCGAAACCCGATTAGAGCAACATAACGACAGCACTCAGGGGGTCTGGGCCTGCACCCGCTGCTATTATTGCAATAGCGTTTGCCCCATGGAGGTGGCTCCGCTGGATCAAATTAGTAAGATTAAACAAGAAATCCTCGATCGCCATGATGACCAGTCAAGCCGCTCTATTCGCCACCGCAAAGTGTTGGTAGAGCTGGTAAAAGCAGGAGGCTGGATTGACGAGCGGCGCTTTGGTCTCAAAGTCATGGGCAACTCCTTTCGTGATGTGCAAGGGCTAGCTAGCTTGGGTGCCTTAGGGCTGCGGATGCTCGTGCGAGGTAAGCTGCCGTTGGGCTTTGAGCCGTCGGCAGGGGCAGCAGAGGTGCGATCGCTGATCGAAGCTGTTCAGCAGCTAGAACAGGAAGAAAGGCTAAAGGATGAAGGATGAAGGGTGAGGGCGGGTCGTGCGCATGTTTAGTTGAATGTCACTGAAATAAGCAAAAACCGACTGCCGAGCTCCCCGGATTCTCGAAGAATCTGGGGAGCTTAAATCCTTTAAGTCAGTGCTATTCATCTTTAGCTTAGTCAGTTGGCATTCATTGACCGCTTTATCCATTTACACCATTTATTTGCAACCCTATGAGCAGTAACACGCCTACTTCAACGCCGTCCGCTGACGATGCTCCAGTTCAGCCTGAACCTGCTTTTGGCTGGACTGCTTACGCCGAACAAATCAATGGGCGATTTGCCATGATTGGCTTTATCGCCCTGCTGGTGGTAGAACTCGTGACGCGCCAAGATTTTTTTACCTGGATCGGTCTCCGGTAACTGCTGGCGGTCACTGTTGAACCAATTTAATAGCCTGTACTGCATCTATAGCCTCTCTCACTTCGGCGCAGTCCGGGCAAGGGGCTTATGCCCCTTGCTTGGGAACCTGTAGTGTGCGGCATTCAGCTGAAAACTGCTATGGGCAAAAAAAGGAGCGATCTGCCAACGGCGATCGCTCCTTTTTGATTAAGCCCGAATTACCCGCAGATTGAGCTGCCGTGCTGCTAACGAATGGTCAAAATATATCGTCCCCGGCCATTGCGGTCGTAGGCATTGGCAATGACTCGATAACTTCCTGTGCGGGGCAGTCTAACGGTGATAGCAGAATTGGTACTATTGGGAGTCGCATCGTCGTTTTGCTCAATCACCTGACCCTCTGAATCCATCAAAATCAGGTAGGTATCAAATTCGTTGCTTTCCATCGTGATCGTCACGCTCTGCCCACTCGTTCCTTGGAATGAGTAGTCTTGGTAAAGGCTGTTGTCTTCTTGCAACACCGGAGAATTTACGTCTAGCTGACCCTGCTCTCGGAGCAGCGTTCGGGCAGTAGGGGTAGAGGGTGGAGCGGCATTACCGGTAGCCACACGCACACTATAGCGACCAGATTCTCCGGGTTCAAACGTGTTGGCTAGGATGGTGTAAATGCCATTGGTAGGCAGCGTGGCAGCTAGTCGAGAATTGCGATCGCCCCCACTATCGTTATCTTGTCCGACCTCATCCCCATCGGGGGTGAGCAAAATCAGATAAGCATTTAGCTCGCGGCTAGTCATTTCTACTACCACCTGCTGTCCGGCTCTGCCTTCAAACGTGTAGGTATTGTAGTAACTATTATCTGACTGGAGCACGCTGCTATTGCTGTCGAGCCTACCTTGAATCGGGGCACCGTCAAGCGAAATCCGCTGCGCAACTTGCCCGCCACCCAGCATCGGCGACTGCTGCGCCGTGCGGGGGGCACGCCCTTCGCGCACCGCCGTCAAAAATGGCTGCACCCGCTCAATTGAAATGGCAAACCCGATACCCGTATTGCCAGTCGAGCCTCTCGGAGAAAAGATAGCCGAATTGACACCAACCATAGAACCTTGACTGTTGAGCAAAGGCCCGCCTGAGTTGCCGGGGTTAATCGAAGCATCGGTTTGGATTAAGCCCCGACTAGAATCGATCCGGCTGATGATCCCCGTTGTGAACGTTCCTTGAAATTGCCCAAAAGGATTACCAATCGCAAAGGCACGCTGACCGACGGCCACCGAACCCGGTCGGGAAATTGATACCGTCGGGAGATTTGCCTGCCCCCGGATTCTAACCGCCGCCAGATCTAAGCCCCCTTCGCCAAACGCAACCACGTCTGCCTGAAAGCGACGCCCATCGGCCAAGGTGACGGTGACCGTTTGAGAACCACTAACGACATGGGCATTGGTCAACACCAGCCCGTCTGAACTGATGATGCTACCGCTACCCGTGCCTGATTCGGCTTCAATTGACACAACGGCTGGACTTGCAGCTTGGTACACCCGGACATTGACACCTTCCTCTGCATCTTGAGCTAGTGCAGCAGTAGATTGCCCCAGGCTAATTAGGCTTAAAAATGATTGAGGTAGCAAGCTATCTACGGCCAAGAAACTGGCTGTAGTGACGGCTATGGTGGCTGAGAGCGCTAGACGAGAAAGGGTGGTACTCATGCGGTGAGGGTGGTGGTTCTACAGTCTGATTTACTACAGTCTCTTCTATTTTCTACAGTGCGCTGGGACTCGTCCAGGAAAACGTAGAGCACCTTGCCAATTATTGCTAATTCGCGGGATTAGACCTTACTGACTTCTCTCCTATTCTGCCCACAACTCGAAGCAAGCGTCATCTGGCCAGGTTTTAAACTTAGACAATAAATAAATTTAAAAGTCAGAACGGTCATATAGCACAATATCCCACTGCCCATTGGCATTCGATTCAAAGGCGATTTTGTTCCCATCGCCGCTGATGGTAGGGTTTCGTACCTCTGCATCTAAACTGGCCGTGAGGTTTTGCAGGCGGCGCACTTGGCGATCGTATCGGTAAATATCTAGATCGCCGCCGTGGCTAGCTGCAAACACAAGATAGCGGCCATCAACGGACACACCAGGGTGAGAGGCAACGCTATCGACTGAGTTTAGACCAGGTAAATCGAGCAGCTTGCGGCTGACTAGGTCGTATAAATAAACATCCTGACTGCCATTACGGTCAGAAATAAACACGAGATAATCTCCTGCAACCTGTGGCTCATGCTCGGTATAGGGGCTGTTGAGACTGCGCCCAGCAGAATCATAGGGCAGCGTCATCAAGCGTGGATAGCTGAAGCTACTCAGGAAAAATACGACGAGGGCGATCGCCACAATCACAGGGACAAGTTTCACAGAACTAGGAGGAAGAGATAAAAACAGCAGGGACGACCCAATCTAAACCCTACACCTTTTATCACAGCCTTTTACAACCTGTGGCGGACTGAATTAACTCACTAACTGCGTTGATCTAAGATATCCAGCTCTATGTTGCTTCCTCGGTCGATCATTTGGATATCCCACTGACCCTCTCGACCCGATTCAAACGCAATATAGCGCCCATCAGGGCTAATACTAGGGTTTCTAAACCAGCCCCGATACGCCCCGGTCAATACTTGAACGAGTTGTGTCACCCGATCATAAAGTTCGACTTCAGGTCTACCACTATCGCTGGCAACATAGACAATGTATCGGGCATTATTACTAATGCTAGGATGTTCGGCGATCGCATCGCGACGATTTAGCCACGGCAGATCAACTAACTGCTCTGATTGCAGGTCATATAGCATGAGGCGGCGACGTCCATCGCGACCAGAAATAAACGCTAGAAACCGGCCACTGCCGCTCAAAACAGGGTGTTCATCCGTGTAGGTGCTGTTTAGTCCCTGTGGATTGATTAGCCCAACAGAATTTAAAGAAATTGCAGCCAGGGCGATCGGCTCAGCCCTGACTGCAAAACAGCTAAAGTAGCTGATCGCGGTAATCAATAGCAGGCTGAAACCAATCACGAGCCAGCCCCGTATTCGATGGCCAAAGCGGCCTACCGCCTCTTTAGTCAAAGTTGGAAGAGTTATCAGCCTCATCATCTGAGTAGTCAATCGGCTGGTAATCGACATAGTCGGCAGCAGGCTGCTCTGAAGTTCGACGAGCGGCGCTATCGTCGGTGGGGCGAGGCCGCTTAGGGCGAGAAGAGGAAGAGGCTGGACGACCGCCAGAGCGAGCAGTTCGACTCGCATCACGGGTAGGCGGGGTGTCTTGAAAATCGTCATCCCAAGCGCCCCGGTC
>CASBQJ010000072.1 GCA_949127705.1 Synechococcales cyanobacterium PMM_0085 | reverse complement strand
GCCCAGTGGTCGGCGACAGCATGATTATTTTGAAGCGCGATGTAGACGGCACGGTGACTGGCAGCGCCAATGGTTAGGACTACACGCTCAGGCTTAGTTAATTAGGCCGTTCCGTCCCATCTGATTAGAGATTTTCACGGTTGGGTAATAAATATCCGGAAGGCTCTTCAGGGAACACTTTCCGGATTTATGTTAACAAGCAGGACTGATGAGGTTCGAACTCATGGCCTATCGCTTAGGAGGCGATCGCTCTATCCAGCTGAGCTACAGCCCCGTACTAATCAAAATAATAGCAGCTGTGCACCGGGCAAGTCAGGTCAAAATGGGTCACACCCCTCTAAGCTTTGTCTCTACAGCCGTCTGAAGTACAAATTGGGTAGGTGGGTTGATACAGGCGATCGCGCTTGCCAAACAGCGTGTAGCGATTGTCCCGCACCTGTTCGTAGAGGCGATCGCCCGTCCACTGCACACCAGGAAGCGATCGGTAGGCGGTGACAAATACGCTGCCAAAGGGGAGTAAGCGGCCAATCTCTTCGGCGGCGGCGCTGCCTTGCCAGCGCGTTGTCGGGTTGTTAGCGTTGAGTAAAATCATCCCCATTTCACAGTCTTGTGGCGTAATGTCAAACTGCTCTAGCTTGGCGGCATCTTGCATCGGCGCGTATTGAAACGTCCCGCCTTGATCTAAGGTTTCTAAGAATTTGACCAAATTGACGCACAAATTGCAGCTGCCGTCATAAATCACGTAGTAAGGTGCCGATGGGATCATGCTCTACTCACTCTTCACGCTTTGATCAAGATTTACGTTGGGACTCACTCACATCATACGAAAAACCCAAAAAAAATGACTGATACGATGAGGGGGAAGCGCCCACGGCATCAGTCAACGGCGTAAGTCGTAATTTCTAGCGAGAGCGGGCAAGGTTAGGCGAAGTTGGGCGAAGTTGGGCGAGATATTGCGATCGCCCCCGATCGATGCCTTAACGAGAGCGATATGGGACGGCCTGATCAATATCAATGTCAGAATTCCTTTGATAGACTGCTAAGAAGTGGTTGTGCAGGAATGAATAGGACAAGTTCAAACAATGGTTTTGGGGCGTAGTTTCAAGCTGTCTAGCAAACTTAATTCTTTGATGCTTCTGGCGGTAGGGAGCGTGATGCTTGGGTTCTTACCCGTAGCACTAGCGGCAACTCCGGCGATCGCCCCTCACCGCTTAGCCAGTGCGTCTGTAGTAGCCGTGCGCTTGCTCGATCAGGCTCCACCTGAGCTACCAGGGCTGAGCGATCCAGACCTATTTTTGCCGACGGAGCAAGCGGCCACCCATCTGGTGCTGCGATTGGGACAGCGTCGGGTGTTTGTGCAACAGGGCGAGCAGATGGTGGCCAGCTATCCAGTGGCGATCGGCAAGCAAACGACCCCCACACCTACGGGAGAATTCGCCGTATTTGAGATGGTCGAGAACCCGGTTTGGCAAAGCCCGTGGACGGGGGAAGTGCGATCGCCTGGAGCCGATAGCGCCCTGGGACTACGCTGGATTGGCTTTGCCCACATGCCCAATGGGGTAATTGGGTTCCACGGCACCCCGACAGTGTCATCAATCGGTCGCGCTGCCTCCAATGGCTGTGTGCGAATGCGAAATGAAGACGTGTTGGCGCTGTTTAATTTGGTACAAGTGGGAACGGTGGTGCGGGTTGAACCTTAAACCCTAGGGGAATTTTGAGGTTTGAGCTTAGAGCTTTAAGGGTTGAATTGACCATTTAACTCAAAATTCAGCACTCAACACTCAAAATTTGTTTCATTTATCCGCCTGCCGATTGGGTTGTTTAACCCAAAACCGCCAAGTTAGTAAAATGGCAGCGACGGCTAGCCCCAAGGCCAGACCCCACCAGAGACCCACGCCTCCAAATCCCAGCGTTAGTCCTAGCACATAGCCGCTGGTCAACCCCACCCCCCAGTAGGTAGCTAGCCCAATTAGCATAGGAATTTGAGTGTCTTTGAATCCTCGCAGTGCCCCGGTTGCCGTCACCTGAATGCCATCGGCCAGTTGAAACATCGCCGCGACCAACAGCAAGCTCTTGGCTAGTTTTACCACTTCTGCATTTAGGGGATCGTGGATATCTAGATAGAGCGCCACAATGCTACCGGGCATCGTCCAAAACAAAACAGCCATGCTGCTCATAAACAAGCAACCCAAGGCAATGCCAATCAATCCAGCTCGCTTAGCGCGTTTGAAGTTACCTTGCCCCAGTAGTTGCCCCACCTGCACCGTGGTCGCTAGCCCAATTCCTGAGGGGATCGTAAAGGTAATGGCGGCGGTTTGAATGGCAATTTGATGGGCGGCCAGCGCCACGGTACCCAATTGACCCATCAAAACCGTAGTTACAGCAAACAGCCCCACTTCTACCACCGACAGCACTCCCATCGGTATCCCAATTTTGATTAGCTCGCCAAAGATCTGCGGGTCAAATCGATGCAGATGACGGAACACGCCGTAGGCTCTCAACTGGGGCTGGTTGAGGATGTAGCCCACGAGAGCCAAAAACATACACCACAGAGACAGCGTGCTGGCCCAGGCCAAACCCGCTAATCCTAGCTGAGGCAAGATGCCAATCCCAAACATCAGCCCATAATTGGTCACAATGTTGAGTAACGTGCCGCCAACCATAATCACAATAATCGGGCGAGCATCTGAGAGCGCTGCCACAAAGCTGCGCAATACGGCGAAACCCAAGCCCGGAAGTAGCCCCCAGGCGATCGCCTGCAAGTAGGTTTGACTCAACGCGATTGTTTCCGGCGCTTGACCCAGTAGGCGCAATACCAGAGCAGCATTCCACAGCAGCCACGTTAAGGGAATGGCCAGCGCAACGGCCAGCCACAATCCTTGCCGTGCTACTTGACCAACGCGCTCAGGCTTTCCAGCTCCGTACGCCTCTGCCGCCAACGGGCTAACGGCTGCCACAACTGCACTGCTGATCAGGAGCAATGCGGTGAAGCAGGTTGCTCCCAATCCGCCAGCCGCAATCGTCTGGCTGCCCAGCAAACCCATCATCACAGTATCGACAAACCCTGTGGCCGACTGGGAAAGCTGTGCCCCGGCTAGCGGAATGGCTAGATGCAACACCGCTTTTACTTCGTCCAAAATAGTGGGGTTGGATTTGGGGCCGGGTAACCCATAACTCATATATTTCATAATTCATCAGGCTTCAGCTGCAATGTGCGAGTTTTATCAATATCGAAACGTAACTACTCAGGCTGTAGACAGCCCTCATCCCCTAGCCCCTTCTCCCAAGGAGGGCTACCGTATACACACAAGTTGAAACTGACTTCGTTTCAGGCTTCGTAAGCCCCCCAACCCCCCAAAATTGGGGGGCTTTCCGGATCGAAGCCCCCCAAAATTGGGGGGTTGGGGGGCTTACGAAGCCT
>CASBQJ010000071.1 GCA_949127705.1 Synechococcales cyanobacterium PMM_0085 | reverse complement strand
TTATGGACACTGAAGAAATCGGCACAGGGGGAAAGACCCCTACCCCAGTTTTCGTACACACTATATCTAACGTTTAACTGTCTTGCCCTACTACCAGCTTGGTGTAGGGCATTTTTTGGCTTTACTGACAAAAACGACTAAACTTCTGGTAGCCGAGCGAACGTCCTTAGCCCTACGAATCGAGATAGGCTCAGGAGGAGATGCAGAGGAAACGAGTGTGAAAATTGTTTGGGAGCAAAGCGTTTATTGGGGCAGCGCGCCAGTTTTTTGCACTTTTTGTGATCAGGCCGTGCGGCCCATTCGCAGCGGAGCCAACCAACTCTTGATTGGAGTAATCTATGATTGCCACAGCGTTATGCAGGGTGAAGCCTGCAACCAGTGCATTGCCCTTGGGACTGAGGGGATTAAGGCGCTGTTGGCCAGTCGCCTCGAAACGTTGCGCGCCAAAATTGTTGAGTTAGAAGCTCTAGCCCAAGGTGAACTCCATCTGCCTTCGATTGAGCAAGAGTTTCAGGTGCATCGGCGTGACGGTAGCTGAAAATGTAGCGACCCATTCAACGATCGCGCGTTGTAAATACGGTATTGAACATCATCAAAAAGCTGCTAATGAGAATGGCGATCGCCAGCCCACGATGAAATCAGGGTTGATTGCAGTTAAGTTTTCCACTGCCGAGTTCGAGCTGAGATCGTTGAACGGACGGACACAAAGACCGTAGCTACCCGGTTCAGGAGCCTTGCTAGACTGGCGGGTTGAGCGATCGCCCAGCCATTGGTCAGCAAACATACGCTGCCCAAGGTCAGTAGAATAAACGTCGGAGCCATGACTATGCCAACGATGAACCAAGTCATCACATGCAGCACCATGATGAGGGCAAATACGCTGGCGATCGCGGCTAATTGCTGTACCCGTCTGGCAGAGCGATGCTGCCCTATCCCCAGTAGCGTTAGCGTAGTCGCGATCAAATTGGCAGGCACCAGCACCGCACAAATGGCAACGCAGTGACTCCGAGAAAATTCTAACAGAGGATTAATATCCAGCATTGATACCTATTGACAACTTAAGGAGCATAGGATCAAGATATCTCGCGCTGTAGCGCTAGCCCAGACCCTTAGGGTATACCCCACGATAGCCTTCTGGTTGAAGGCATCGGTGGAATGAGCTACTTCCCGCCGTAATAAAACGCGATTTCTTTATCTTTGAGTGGGGCAAAATCTGCTGCTGCTAGCATCTCGTTGAGGTCAGCTTGAGCGATGTGCTTGGCTCCAATCCGGACAATCCGCGATCGCATGGTATTGGATACGCCGCTGCGCTGACGACCGGCCTCTAGCCCCATGACTTGGCTGTAAAGGTCTAGCTTGGCGGCAGGAATGGGGCTACCGTCAAAATCAATGCCGCGCGCGATCGCCACATCAATCGCATCAGCCCCTTGTGTACTTTCAAGCCCTGAACTCATAACCACACCATTTCTAAAACAGCATCCACGCCCATTATTCTACCAAGACCCAGGGACTCTTCCGCGCCCCGCGCAAACCTCTGTCACATCAAACCTGTGGCACAAAAAACCGCTAGCACAAAAAACCGCTGTTACAAAAAAGGCACTCCCGAAGGAGTGCCCGCAACCAGCTAACTTGTTGCACGCAACGGCCTACGATGCCGCCCACAAACCTGTGCCCAGATTGACATGGTAGTGACTGCCTCGGTAGGTCAGGTCTGCTTCCATCCCTGGCAATGTCATGTCAACCGCTTGGTTGGTTCGGTAAGCATTACCGCGATACTTGAGGGTGGTCGTTGTGAGATGGCTATTGCTCAAATTCACAGACTCAGATGTGTTGTCGTATTCAACGCCGCGATAGATCAGTTTCATAGGTTTTCGCCTCTTAAATGAAGGGATAGTGTGAGGCGCGTTCCTTCGGGGAAACTCCCCTACTTCCGTCCTTTTCTAAACACATTGCACGAATGCGGTAGTGCTTCTCTGGGGATGAACGAATTTCTTTCTGTATTCATTGTTACTGTTTTGGAAATTGCTGTCAAGCCCAGATCTAGCTCAAAGGGTATAGTTTTAGCAATTTTTAACAAAACCACCCGGTTGGGCTACTCGGCTAACGGGAACGTTGAGTGCACTAGCCACTGCTGGCCCGTGTGAACCAGTAAAGTAAGGCGATCGCCACTAAATTCAAACTCTACGGGGCGAGCTTGCAACTGGGCCCACGCCTGTTGAAAGTTGAGCGGCGTTAGGTGACGCGATGCCACCGTTATGTGGGGTGCAAAGGGGCGATCGGCGCTGGCATCCACAATGTTCAACTCCGCTTGTAAATGCTGTTTTAGGGCAGATTGCAGCGCCAGCAATTCAGGAGTTTTCACCACATTGATAAACAACACCCGTGGCTGAAATGCGCCAAATCCCGACAGTCTGACTAGTGGCGACACTTGCCCCTGTGCAAACGCTGCCAAGCAGGTTTCCAATGCGCCTACTTGACTCATCAACCACTCAAACGGAGGCTGCAACGTCACATGCGGCGACGCCTTAGCCGTACTGGTGGCATAGCGATCGCCCAACTCTCGAATCACGCGATCGGCATATTGCTCAACCTCCAGCGGCGGCAGTAACGCCACAAAAAAACGAGATTTAAATTCTTCCCTCATCCTTCCTCCCTTCTCCTTATCTTTTATCGCGGTATCCTAGAAATCCACCCAGCAACACAATGTCTATGCCGTGGTTCGTCAAAATTGAGAAGGGCGTGATAGACAAAGCAACCTTTGATCAATCGGTACCCGCCCATCAAGCCTATGTCAGAGTCCTCATTGCTAAGGGGCATCAGGCCAAGACAGGCTATTGGGCAGAACGGGGCGGCGGTATGCTGCTATTTTGGGCAGAATCGCTGGCAGACGCGGAGGCGATTGTAACCCAAGATCCCTTAGTTCAGAACGGGTGTGTTAAATATGAACTACATGAGTGGAAGATTGTAGTGGAGTAGCAGGTTGGTCAGGAAGAATGGTAAGGAAGAAACAGAATGGCTGAGAGCAGCGATGGTGGGTTCAAAATTGTGGCGGAGAACCGTCAAGCTCGGTTTGAGTACGAAATTCTAGAAACGTTTGAAGCTGGCATTGAACTACAGGGAACTGAAGTTAAGTCTATTCGCAATGGCAAAGCTAACTTGCGGGACGGGTTTGCCTTAATTCGTAAAGGGGAAGCTTGGCTGCATAATGTTCACATTTCGCCCCACGAAACAGCAAGTCAGCACTTTAACCATGAACCTCGCCGCACCCGCAAGCTATTGATGCATAAGCAAGAGATTCGCAAGTTAATGGGTAAAGTAGACCAACAGGGATTAACGTTGGTGCCGCTCAAACTGTATTTGAAGCGGGGTTGGGCCAAGGTGACGCTTGCCTTAGTGCGGGGTAAAAAGCTGCACGACAAACGCGATGACTTGAAGCAAAAGCAAGCCAAGCGCGAAATTGCGCGAGTCATGAAAAGTCAATAGCCCATGCCTTCTGACTCTAGTCCAGCAGCCCAGCCGGAGGGGTGATTTCAATCCGGCGATTGTCTAAATCGACCACGGGAACGATCGCCCGCACAAAGGGGATCAATACAGGCGATGGCTTGCCTTCGGGCTGGCTGAGGGCAACCTCTAGTAAATCATTGCCCGCAGAAAATACGTCTGTCACGGTGCCGACTAGCGTTTGGCTCACCTGGTCAAATACCTCTAAACCGACCAAGTCCGCTACGTGGAATTCGTCTGGCTCTAGCAGAGGGCGATCGCGTCTCGATACGATCAACCGACAATCGCGCAGCGCCTCGGCTTGGTCGCAGTTATCGACCCCAGCAAATTTCAGCACATACAGCCCTTTGCCCGACAAATATCGACCCGAGACGAGTTGAACGGATTCTGGTTCCAGCGCCCCAGGTCGCAACAGCCAGCGTTGACCCGGCTCCACAAATCGCTCTGGGAAATCGGAATCTGGATAGACCCGCACATCACCTTTTAACCCCTGCGGGGCAACAATTTTGCCGACTTCTAGCCACTCAGAATGCTGCACTGCCAACTACCGTACTCTCGTTGTAAAAATTACGTTTCGTCCGTAGACACTCTTGCAAAATGCCACTCGGTTCGATGTTGGGCACATCGAGCAGCGTATAGGCGCTCAGGTCGGATCGTGGCCCGATTAGCAACGTCCGCAGGTCTTGCTGGTAAACGACTTCACTAGTCCCTTCCAGGCTGTAGACACCCATACTGTCTGGACGGTTGATCGACGCAGTAATGACTGTGTTGACCCGGTAACCCTGTAAACACAGCCGCCCGTCTCGTTCGGCAATGCGGATGTTGCGCCCGCTCGCCTGGTAGGTTCCGGTTTGCAACGGCAGCTCGGCGCTAGCCGCTGTAGCACCCAGCAGCAACGCAGCTAGAGAAAGAGGCAGCGCTTTCATCATTCTCACTCGCTCCATCCAATCGCTCCATCCAATCGCTCAATGACCACACTCTCTACCCTACACCGTTGGGGGCAGCCTCGAATCAGCAATTGCGAGCTTGAACCTGTGGTTGGGCAACCTTAGCGATCGCGCCACTGCGGCCAGAGCCGTTTGAGCCAGTTCCACCCAGATACTCTGGGCACCAGTTCTAGCCGACGGATGGCAATCCCAACCAGGCGAGTATCGGCTTGGTTTGGGGTGATTAAGCTGATGGGTGCGGTGCGGTTAACGCCAAAGGTGAAGCGCACAAACCCTTTGGCACTGACTAGTGCAGCGCGGGGAATGATTCCGTGCAGTAAACGCGATCGCCCTGCCGTTGAGCCAGGAGTCGCCTGGTTGGTTGGAGTAGGCTCAACGGGTAATAGCTTGATCGGCTGCGCATTGACGGTCAGCGTTAAGCTGTCCAATACGTCTACGGCGATCGCATTTGAGATCTGGAGTCTTACTGTCAAATCGGTTTGGGTGGACAAGGGAAAGTCTAAGGTGGAGACGGTACCTGGACCTGTCCAGCGAAACCAGCCACCCATGGCCTTAATCCCATTCAAGCCGCCATTTCTTCGGTGCCAGCCCATACCAAAGGCCGCCTGCCGAAAGTCAAACTCTAGCGCGGTGCATGGAGTCGGATGAGCCGCTACAAAGCGCTGTTCGTAATGCCGCTCCAGGCTGGTTTTGAGCAGGTTTGGGTTTAACAGGTCTAAAGGGGACTGACCTAGCGCTAGCAACATGTGGGCGAACTGACGTTCAAACCGCTGTTTGGCAGATTGATACAGGGCAATATCGAGCTGATTTTGAGCGGCGATCGCAGCAATCACGTCCTCCGAAATGCCCGCCCGCCTCGATTTTTTAGTCACCACTCGCAGGCTCTGATATTCGAGCGCCGGATACCAGCCAAACATATACGACAGCAAGCATACCGAATCTTGAAACCGTTCGGTTAGCCCCACCCAGGCAAAGGTTTCTAGGCTGCGCTGCGCCGCGTCCTATTGCTCGGCCTCAGCTAGTTCAAAGAAGGCAGAAGGGTCGCCCTGCCAGCCCGCGACCTGGTGGGTTTGGTAATTGCAGGTTCGCAGCCGCACCATTGGGTCAAGATGCTGGACAAAATGCAGCAAATCGTGACTGGCGGCGGCCATCAGTCGCTCATATTCATGGGTTTCGGCTTCGCCGCGATCGCCCGCCCGCCTAAAGAATTCGTATACCGAAATCACGCGATCGACGGGATCACGCAGCACCGTCATGTAGACGGGTTGCCGCAGCACTTTACGGATTTCGTTGTAGCTAAAGTGCCCGCGAATCAGCCGATAGTGCGTGAGTAAGTCCGCGATCGCCTCTGGGGTATTGGCCGTTTTTGCCGCTGGGTTGACGTCGGCCAAGTGCCGAGGCGCAGGGGCAATGGTGCGAACGTCAAAATTAGCATCGGCGATCGCGGTCAACGT
>CASBQJ010000070.1 GCA_949127705.1 Synechococcales cyanobacterium PMM_0085 | reverse complement strand
GGTGCTGCTGTCTCAAGTCGGGTCTCAGCCAACGGCCACCCCCAAAGCGGCGGCTCAGGTGGCTCACTATGGAGAACCCATTCACTGGGATTTTGCACCCCAAGAAGGCAACACCCAAGGATTGCTGCTGGCCCTCCCCGACCGCGATTTGCGGCTCCAGCCCGGCGATGTGCTGGTAGCATTTGCCCAAGATGGCTCGCGTCGCTACTGGGGACCCTATGTGGTGGGCAGCTCGGGTATGCCTCTGTGGAATCAGCCAGGGAAAGAATGGCGGCTGCGGGTGCAGATGCCATAAGAGAGTTCTAAGTTTTGAGTTTTGAGGTGGCTGTCTAACTCGAAACTCAGAATTTAGCTCAAAACTCAGAATTTAGAAATTCCCCATGCCTACGCCACCATTTCTTTGGAGGGGGGGATATTCTCTACAGGTGCGGGAGCGGGTTCTACCTCTGGCAAGCCTTTAATCCGCCGATAGAGCTTCACATAGTCTTGGGCAGAGTGATCCCAGGCAAAATCTTTCTCCATGCCGCGTTTCTGGAGTTCTTGCCATTTGTCTTTGTAGTGGTAGCCTTCCCAGGCGCGCACCATGCAGGTATATAGGTCGAGGGGTTCGTAGCGATCGAAGCAATAGCCAGTTCCGGTGTGGTTGTTTGGATCATTGTGCGTGACCGTGTCTACTAAGCCACCTGTGCGGCGCACAATCGGCACCGAGCCGTAGCGCATGGCGATCATCTGACTAATGCCACAGGGTTCAAACCGCGACGGCATCAAGAAAGCATCGGTGCCAGCATAGACGCGCCGTGCCAGGGTGTCGTTATGCAGCAGATAAACCGCAACGCGACCAGGATGGCGTGAGGCAATCTGCCAAAGTTCGGTTTCATAGTAGCGATCGCCCGTTCCTAGCACCACTAGCTGAGCGTCTGTATAGGCAATAAAGCGATCGAGCATCTGGATAATCAAATCTAGACCCTTCTGCTCAACTAAGCGCGTCACCATTCCCAACAGAAATGCCTGTGAGTTTACCTCTAAGCCCAACTCTTCTTGCAGTGAAATTTTATTGGTATAGCGCTGCTCAATCGTATCTGCCGAAAAAGGTTGCACAATTTGGCGATCGGTAGCGGGGTTAAACAACTCCATGTCAATCCCATTCAGAATGCCTGACATTCTGCTACCGATAAAGGACAGTAGCCCTTCCAGCGATTCGCCGTACTCTAGAGTTTTAATTTGCTCTGCGTAGGTGGGGGACACTGTCGTCACGGCATCGGCAAATTGCAGCGCCGCCGCCATCACGTTATGGCCCTGCATGTACCACGGGCACCAGGTCATTTTCTCCAAGCGCCAGCGCCAGGGTCCTTGATAGGCTAGGTTGTGAATGGTAAATACGGTCGCAATGTCAGGCGATTGATGCATCCACACCGGGATCATGCCCGTGTGCCAGTCGTGACAATGAATGATATCGGGCTTCCAATAGTTCCAGGCAAACTCTGCTGCGCCATTGGAGAAGAACGTGAATCGCCAGTCTTCCCCATCGCCTCCATAGATCCGCCGGGGTAAAAAAGATGGGTGGCTGAACAGGTATAGCGGGACGTCGGTACCGGGCAGAACTGCTTCATAGACTTGAAAGCTCTGAAACATGGCATCACCCGACCAAACTGGCTCTTTAGGGATCTCCATTTTGTCGGGAAGAAAGCCGTAATAGGGCAGGAAAATCCGCACATCGTGCCCCATTTTCTTTAGGATCTTAGCGAGTGCTCCAACCACATCTCCCATGCCACCCGCTTTGGCTATCGGAGCCGCCTCTGCCGCAACAAACAGAATCCGCATAGTGCTCTCAAATCTCCCCGGAGTATTAGTCTGTCAGTAGCTTGACTGCAAACAGTTGCCGTCCGCCACCCGCTTAACGGTTGACGGCAGCAAACCTGACATCTAAAACCCTAGCAAGTTTCGGTAACGTTTTTGTAATCTGCCTGAGCGGAAATCTCAGCTGCTTAAACCGGGCTGACGCTACTGGCGTTGAATGGTGGCAAAGATCTCGTCCAAAATGGCTTGAGCACCTCTGGCTTTGAGCTTGTGTGCCAGTTCAATCCCCAATTGTTCTGCCTGGGTAGCTGCACCAGAAACGACGTCTTGAATGACGGTTTGCCCGTCTAGACTGGCCACTAAGCCGGTGAGGGTGAGGGTGTCGCCAGCGATGACTGTGTTAACGCCAATGGGGACTTGGCACCCCCCTTCGAGTTCATGTAGAAAAGACCGTTCGGCATAGCAGCGGTAGGCCGTTGGAGTATGTTCTAAGACTTTGAGTAAGGTCAAGATTTCGGCATCGTCGGCGCGGCACTCAATGCCCAACGCCCCTTGCCCAACCGCATGCAGCGAAATATCGGCAGGAATGGCTTGGTGAATGCGATCGCCCATTCCCAGTCGTTGCAACCCGGCTACGGCCAAAATCAGCGCGTCATAGTCACCGGCATCGAGCTTGGCAAGGCGGGTGTTGAGGTTGCCGCGAACATCTTTGAAGGCGAGATGGGGATAGTGATGCCGGAGTTGAGCCAGCCGTCGAAGAGACGACGTGCCAATGACAGCACCTGCGGGCAGGCTATCGAGCTGCTTACCCACATGCTTCTCATGCAGCACTAGAGCGTCGGCAGGGTCTTCCCGTTCGGTCACGCAGCCAAGGATCAACCCTGGCGGCAAATTCGTCGGCAGATCCTTGAGGGAGTGCACGGCAAAGTCCGTTTCGCCATTTAGCATTCCATCTTCTAATTCCTTGGTGAACAAACCCTTATCGCCAATTTTTGATAGCGCCACGTCCAGAATCTTGTCACCCTGGGTGCTCATGGTATGAACTTCGAATTTGCGATCGGGAAACGCGTTTTGCAGTTGCTCTTGAACCCAGTAGGTTTGCACCAAAGCCAGTTGGCTTTTGCGGGACGCGATGCGGATTGTGCGGGGAGGGCTAGCAATCATCTTGTAAAGAAGTGTTTCAAAAAACAGCGAAACGTTAAGCAAATCATCGGCTTCAGCCGTTTACCTAGCTTACCGTAGGGTGCACCTCTAAGGCATGAGTGCGGTTTGAGTTTTGAGTTAGGCAGTCAATTCAAAAGTAAAAACTAAAGGCGTTGCTGAATGCAGGTATGAACCGCCAATATTTAACCTTACTGTAGGGGCGGTTCGCGAACCGCCCCTACGAAATTCATACCTCTAATCAGCAACGCCAAACTAAAAACTAAATTAAGTTCTGACTGTTAAGGCTCTATTTCTCGTCCTTTGCGACGCTGTTGAATCGTCATTAATTCTTCGAGTCCAGGAGCCTCGGGGGGAGCCGCCTGGGACAAATGGGGATCGCCCCCTGGTAGCTGATGGGTACCCGGCATGGTGGTGATATCGAGATGCGGGTTCCCTGGCAATAGCTGCCCCGTCGGCTGTGACTGGAGGCCGAGAGCTGAGCGGCGATCGCCTCCTGTCTGGCTGATGGCCGTCTGTAGCGCTAGGGGAGAGATCGGTCGGGCTTCGGTGGGCAAAGGTGGGGCGATCGGTCTGGGCAGCACCTGAATGGGTCGCTCATCTGTTGCTAAATCGGTTGCTGCTAAGTCGGTTGCTGCTAAATCGTCGGGCTTGTCGAAGTCGAAGGAATGGTCGAAGTCGAAGGACTTGTCGGAACCATCGAGTAGGTGTGAATCTGACCTGTTTTCCTTCAAGTGCTGAGACAGCACCAGAGAGCCAACTCCACAGCTGATGGCGATCGCGCCAAATAGCAAAATGGGAGATATGGGGTCTTCGACCGAAGTGGCGGATGCTCGTAATGCCTCAGCTTCCTCCCGCACCGCTGAGGTCAGGGGTTTTTGCGCAGACAATTCTGGATCCATTAGCTCAGTCACTGCAATTCCAGCTGTTAGCAGCAGCGTCACCCAAATTCCACTCCAAAACAGCATGGGATGCCGCGCTAAAAGCTGACTCCCTAGGCCGAGAATCAGCTGCCATAGAGGTTCTGGCGGTGAGGCGTCCAGAGGCTCTTCTGCGTAGATATCTGCTTGAATATCTTCCCAATTGTCAGTGGGTGGAGCCTCCTCACGAGTCCACCCAACCCCGTCATGCTGAGCCATACAAATGCCGACCCATACAGATGTATTTATAGATTTCCTTTTGCTAATTCTAGGCAAATCTTGAACGGTCGGCAGGAAAATTTGCCCAATTTCTTTACCAATCTTATTTTGTGATTTTGCCTTGTGATTTTGCCCTTTTTGCTCTGCCAGAGTGATATGCCAGTGGCTGCCCAGACAAAACAGCCCCAAAACAGCCCCAAAACTAGTTCAAAAGTCCTAATTCTATTTCCCCCTGGCGGCAGCTCTTATGGTGTGTTGGCAATAAAACTTAAAGCGTAACCCGATGGGATTATTGCTTTGGGGTAGTACGCTGAAATCAAGCTGTGATCATTAGTGTAAGGA
Organism: Synechococcales cyanobacterium PMM_0085; assembly: GCA_949127705.1. Lineage (GTDB taxonomy): Bacteria > Cyanobacteriota > Cyanobacteriia > Elainellales > Elainellaceae > CASBQJ01. The sequence continues at coordinate 3,865 of CASBQJ010000070.1, read as the reverse complement.
ATAGAACTCATGGTTCAACGCGGTTCTAAAGTTCGGATTCTTCGTCAAGAGTCTTATTGGCATAACGCCGTTGGCACCGTTGCCACGGTAGACCAAAGCGGGATCAAATACCCGGTGATTGTGCGGTTTGACAGCGTCAATTACAACGGTTCTAGCGGCAACGCAGGCGGCGTCAACACCAATAATTTTGCTCTCAGCGAGCTAGAAGAAGTTGCTCCTCCTGCGGCCAAAGCGGCCAAGGCTCCTGCTAAAGCGGGTTAGGTTTTTTAGGTGAGCTACTCAGTTTCGTAAGATGGGTTAATGAAGCATGTGCTGACTTAGCAGATGCCTCATTAACCCTTTTGTTGTGAATGTCTCACGGGGAGCATCTGTGCCCGAACTGCCAGAAGTAGAAACGGTTCGACGAGGATTAAACCGCGTCACCCTGAATCAAGCCATTTTGGGGGGAGACGTCTTGCTAGAGCGAACGGTGGCGGCTTCGGCGGCAGGTTTTTTGGATGGGCTACGGGGTGGGGCGATCGCCCAATGGCATCGCCGGGGCAAGTATTTGTTGGCAGAATTAGCGCCGGGGCAGGCGGGGTATCTGGGTGTGCACCTGCGCATGACGGGGCAGTTGCTGTGGATGCAGCAAGACGAACCGCTGCAAAAGCACTGTCGGGTGCGCCTGTTTTTTGGCCATCACCAGGAGTTACGGTTTGTCGATCAGCGGACGTTTGGGCAAATGTGGTGGGTGCCCCCCGGAGTCGCACCGGAGAGCGTGATCACAGGGCTGCGATCGCTTGGCCCAGAGCCGCTATCGGACGAGTTCACCGTAGCCTACTTGACCACTCAGCTCCAGCGCCGCCAGCGACCCATTAAAAACGCCCTGTTGGATCAGTCCCTAGTGGCTGGGATTGGCAATATTTATGCCGACGAAGCCTTGTTCCTCAGCGGCATTCGCCCCCAAACCTACTGCGTAAACTTGAAACCCCAGGATTTCAAACGGCTGCACGCCGCAATTGTGCAGGTGCTAGAGACGGCGATCGCGGCTGGAGGTACCACATTCAGCGATTTTCGCGATATTCAAGGCATCAACGGCAACTACGGCGGCGTTGCTTGGGTCTATGACCGAGAGCAACAGCCTTGCCGCATCTGTGCCACCCCGATCGAACGGCTTAAATTAGCAGGGCGATCGGCTCACTATTGCACCACTTGTCAGCGCTAAACCAGCTCAACGGGTTCTGTGACAACATCGGGGGCGGCGTTGACCAGTGTTAACAGCGGTCCCGCTTGTTCTTGGCCACTGGTGGCCAGGTCGCTGTGGCAGAGGTAAACGCGATCGCCAGCCCGATAGAGCAAGTCTTGCAGTTGCCGCCCTAGCCGTTGCTGATCGGCCTCTAGCGCCTCAGCTGCTCCCCACGTGCGCCCTGACCACTCTTGTAAAAAGATGGGCGCACCAAACAACGCCCCGCCTCCGGTGAGCCACAGAGTAGACCCGGCATCTAGCCAAAACTGCCAGCGATGGACACAGCGATTGGCTCGATACTGAAAGATTGTCGCCAGGGTGACCGCTTGCCGTGCCACCAGCCGCTGAGCCGGATAGGGATCGGCTGTAATGGTGCCGCCGCGTAGGAGTTGAATGAAGCCCTCCACGGAGGATGGGGTCGCGGTTTCTAGGCGGGCTGCCGGGGGCGATGCTGCCCCGCCCTGAACCACTGGCGAACTCGCAGGTAGATTTAGATCTGGTCTTAGATCTGGAGCTAAATCTAGGGCTAAATCTAGGGCTAAATCTGCGGCTAGATCTGGAGCTAAATCTGCGGCTAGATCTGGGGCTAGATCTGGCTGAGTGGCGGCTACTTGGCGCAACCGAGCCTCAACCTCCCAATAGTGCTGTGCGGTTTCCATCAGTTCGCGCAGGGCGGCCAGACGGTCGTATGACAGATAGCTGCCGCCTGAGAGAAACTGCTGGATGGCGCGATCGAGCAGCGTGACGGGGCTAGGGAGCAAGCGCTGCTGTTGCTGGAGCTGCTGCGCCTCGATCCACTGGCGCAGGGCTTCGTAGGCTTGAGTAGCACGATATCCCAGGCGATCCCAGCGGGGAAAGCTCGTGGCCGGAAGCAGATGGGGATGCTCAAGATCGGGGACAAAGCAGTGATCGACCAGCAGTCCGGCGCGGACTGGATCAATGGCGGAGTCGAGCGTGCTGAGAGATGGGGGTCGAGGATCAGCGGCCGATATAGCAGACGCATCTAGCGCACTCTCACTCCCCAGTTCCCACTGTTTCGGTTCACTCAGGGGGCGCTGACTCAGCACAATCAGCAATTCGGCGATCGCATCTTGGCTCAGCAGCCGTCCCAGCCCCGGATACACCAAGGCCAGCAGGGTCAGCAGGGCGCGGATCATCGGGAAGGCGGCGAGGGGTTGCTGGTCGTTGAGTGCCTCCACGGCGATCCCCTTGCGGGTGAGAATCTCGCGCAGGGTATAGCGGGCGATCGGATCTAGCCCTGGTCCCACAATGGCCACGTCACTCGGTAGCACCTGCCCCCGATGGATCGCATCGGCCACAAATTCGGCGGTGGTGCGCAGCAGTTGCGCTCTAGAGACCGCTTGAAGGGACTGGATAGAACTGGGTAGCTGGGGCAGGAGCACAGGGGCTTGCACCCAACCTGCGATCGCCGCTCCCCACTCGGCTCCGAGGTTGCCCGCAGGGGGCTGCAACGGCTCAACTTCACAGCGATTGGCCAGCAGGCTCAACTGCTGCGGGTCAGCCCCCAAGCCCAGCCGCACCGAGCCGTGGGCATTGTAGGTAAACACACCCGGGATCTCTGCATCTAGCAGCACGGTGAACAACGTATGGGCGATCGCAGGGTACTCATCTACATCATCGGCCAGCACCGCTCGATAGCGATGGCAGAGGTGCTGCTGATACTCAAGATCGGGCAGCAAATAGCGCCAGTACAGCTCCGTTATGATGCCATAGGTCAACAGTCCTCGCTCTAGGCACCACTCGCGCCAGTGTAGCAGCGCCTCACCCATCGACTGCCACAGCTCTGGCGGCTCGTCTTGCCCCGCCAACCCTGCCTGCAACATCACTGGGATATCCTCGGGCGGCACCCCTGCCAGCGCCGCCAGTTGCAAAATATCTAACAGCCGCCGCACCAGGTAATACTCTGCTACACCCGCTTGAGCCAGTTTGCCGCTGTCTAAGTCGGATCGCCACAGCCGCGTCGCCAGCGCTTGCTCCGTTTCGGGCCGAAGCCGCACTGGGAATTGCGATCGCAATCCTAAGCGTTTGACCAGCAGCGGATAAAACAAGATCACTTCATCTTGAAAAAACCCGAGTGGAGTAGACGAATCGAAGGAAAACCGCCCCCGACTGGCCACCGCGATTCGATCGGCTAGCTCGATCCGATTGTCCCCCATGGCCGCAAAAACTAGCGCCGGGGGCAAGGGCGATGGGCGCGGTGGCGCAGGGGCGGACTCTGCCTGCTGGCAAAACAGCTCAACCAATCGGCTCGTTTTGCCACTGCGAGTAGAGCCAGCAATCCAAATGGAATCAGAAAGTACCAACGTCTTTAGGGGAATTTGTTAGGGTTTGAACGGTTGAATCGATATAGTCTCAGGTGTAGGTCAATTCTAAACAGGCCGTTTTACAAACGACCAGAGTTGCCCAGCTCACTCAGTAATAGCGCACAGTTTAAATAAACCTGATACTTTTAGTACACAGGGTGACATTAGCCTCCCTCGGGTCAAAAATCGGACTAAGACCTCGGCCCCATGCTCACCCGTTTTCGGGTTAGCGCACCGTTAGCAGCATCACGTCACATCACCGATGCTCAATCCATCACACACGCATGAGAAACACGATTAATTCAGCGGTTAGGGC
>CASBQJ010000069.1 GCA_949127705.1 Synechococcales cyanobacterium PMM_0085 | reverse complement strand
GCCCGTAGCGGTGATTGCCGAAGCCGTCACCAAAGCGCGAGCGGCACGCCTCCACATTTTGGATAAGATGCTGGCGGTGATCGACAAACCCCGTGAGGAAATGTCGCCCTATGCCCCACGCCTACTCACCATCAAGATTGATCCCGATCAAATCGGCATGGTCATTGGCCCTGGCGGTAAAAACATCAAGGGGATTACCGAGCAAACCGGAGCCAAAATTGACATTAGCGACGATGGCACGGTCACCATTTCTGCCATTGAAGGTGAAAAGGCAAAAGCTGCCCGCGCCATCATCGAAGGCATGACCCGCAAGCTCAGCGCTGGCGATGTCTATGCCGGGAAAGTTACCCGGGTGATCCCCATCGGTGCCTTCGTCGAATTCCTCCCTGGCAAAGAAGGAATGGTGCATATCTCTCAGCTAGCGGACTACCGGGTGGGCAAGGTAGAAGATGAAGTGGCTGTCGGAGACGACGTGGTGGTCAAAGTGCGCGAAGTAGATGGGCGCGGTCGAATCAACTTAACCCGTCTGGGCATCCACCCCGACGAGGCAGCGGCGGCTCGAGCGGCTGTTGAATAGTGCCAGTTGAATAGTTCGAGTTGAATAGTTCGAGTTGAATAGTTTGAGCAAGCGGCTCTAAACTAAATACCCAACACCATCCAATGGGTGAGGCGTGCAACGTGCGCCATCACCTGTTGGATGTTTTTTAGATAGCAGATTGCCGCAATCAGGCCAGATCATCAAAGGCGTAGTACAGCATAATCGCATCCACAGTTTCTCCGGTCGCCAAATGCGCTGCCTTGGGAATGCGGCCAATTGTGCTGAACCCTAAAGATTTCCATAAATTTAATGATGGCGTGTTGGTGGCAAATACCAGGTTAAACATCACTGCCGTATAGCCCTGCGTGGGGGCGATCGCCAACATTGCCTCAGCCATCAGTCGCCCCAGACCCAACCCTTGCATGGTGGGTTGTACAATAAAGCCAGCGTTGCAAATATGACCGCTGCGTCCTGGGAAATTGGGCTTGAGATAAAACGCGCCCAGCACTTCGGGTGGCGAGGGCTTTGGTGTATCGTGTGAAGGATTGGTTGAGCTAGCCCCAGCCCGTCGAACCACGAAGGCATCTCGGCTGAGCCAGTATGCGGCAAACTCTAGCTCAGACAGGGGCTGAGATTGAGGATAGGTGATGCCAGCTAACACAATCTGGTTTAGCAGCGATCGCACCGGTTCTTGCTCATCGGAGCGCATCTCATCCACTTCAACGGCGATGCCGTTTTTGAGTACTCGCTGAATGGGTAATCGCATCCGCTTTTCTATTCCTGATTAATCGTGCTGTTTTCTGGTAAATCGACACTTATTATTTCAGGTTTTCTGGGTTTCTAGGCGCAGATCATCTCTGCATTTTCTCTATCATTTGCGTTTGATCGATTTGCTGCTGGCCTTTCACGTTGCATCCCTTTCGACACCTTTTCGATTTGCATGGCAATTTTACACGGCAGTTGGGTTTCTCCGCTTCATGCATCGACTCTAAGCCCGTCGGCGTCCAGTCCAGCAGTTGCTGCCGCTGGGGCTGACCCGGCCAGAGACGGTTGCTTTTTCCTATGGGGAGAAATGTGGCGGCGGTTAGAACCAGATGACGTGGCCGCAGATCAGGCGGTGCAGCCCCATCCATTTGCCATGACGCGGGCCGAACTGCTGCCATTTTTGCGATCGCTTTCCCAAGCGCGCAAGCTGCACTGGACGGTGGCCGACCTGCCGCTAGCAGAGCCGATGCAGGCGGCTGCCAAACGGGGGAAGCGATCGCCAGCAGCAGCAGAACCAGGATTAACCGCACCGCACTGGCACGCTTTCTGGTTTGTACTGCCAACTCATTACTCTGCCGTCGAGGTCGAGGGTGGATCAGAATCTGGATCAGACCTGCCTACCCAGACGATGCAGCGCATCCCCCAGCACTCGGCGGCGGTGCTCCAGCCTGATGCCGATCCGGCCACCCAAACCCTAGAACTCTATCCCTGGCAGGTAGAAGGAATTTGCCTGACGCCGCTAGAAGCCACCCAGTTGCTCAACTCGCTGCCGTTGGTGGCGATGAATCAGGCAGACTCATTTGTCGGCAGCGATTTGCGGTTTTGGTCTCACGCAGCGCGCTGGAGCCTAGATTTGCTGGCGCGCTCTAAGTTTTTGCCCGCGCTAGACCTAGTGGACGGGGCGCTGTTTAGTACTTGGCAGGTGTTGCTCGATAGTGACGTCGATCAAACGCGGCTGCGCCAGTTTGCCCGACAGATGCCCGTTGCCTGCCGCACCTATCAAGCCGAAACTGATTTGGCTGCTGCTGGGGCAGAACAGAACCCAGCGGCCGATACCCCGCTCCTGGCGCGGCCATTGCTGCTCGATTTTCTCAACCGGGTAGTAGATGCCCAAATTCGCACTACGCTGCACAACACCCGCACCGATGCGCCCATCCTGCCTGCCGTTGCCTTGCCCAAAGATGTGGCCCTGCGAGAGTGGCTGCACAGCTTGACAGGGACGGAGGCGATTCTCTGTGAGACGGCAAAGCCGATCGCCGCTGAGCCAGCCAAACTTGAGCGGTTACAAGCCATCCTCACCCAGTGGCTAACGCCGCTGCAACACCACCTCAGCCAGCAAGACACCCCGTTTCGCACCTGTTTCTATCTGCACCCGCCCCTAATGGGGCACATGGACTGGACATTAGAATACTTTTTGCAGGCCGTCGATGATCCCGAATGCCTGATCAGCGCCCGCACCATTTGGCACAACCCCGTCGATCGCCTGGTCTACCTGGGACGCACCATCAACCAGCCCCAAGAAACGCTGCTAGCCGGTCTGGGCTTAGCCTCCCGCCTGCATCCCGGCATTGAACCCAGCCTGCAAACCCAGCAGCCCCAGTCCTGCCGCCTGACGCCGCTCCAGGTCTACGAATTCATCAAAACAACCGCGTGGCGGCTGCAAGACAGCGGCTTTGGCGTAGTGCTGCCACCCAGTTTGGCTAATCAGCAGGGCTGGGCAAATCGGCTGGGGTTAAGCGTCCAGGCCGAAACGCCTAGCAAGCGAATGCAGGGATTGGGCTTGAAGAGCTTGCTGAATTTTAAGTGGGAGCTAACGATTGGCGGGCAGCGACTGTCGAAAGCAGAATTTGATCGATTGGTGGCGCTGAATACGCCGCTAGTTGAGATTAATGGCGAATGGGTAGAGCTGCGATCGCAAGATATCCGCGCCGCCCAAGAGTTTTTTGCTAGCCGCAAAGAGCAAATGTCGCTGTCGCTAGAAGATGCGCTGCGGATGAGTACGGGCGATACCCAGATGATTGAAAAGCTACCCGTCGTTAGCTTTGAGGCATCGGGCGCACTAGAAGACCTGATCAACACCCTGACCACAGGCAACCAAGATCTAACCCTGATTTCCACCCCACGCGAGTTTCGTGGCGAACTGCGCCCGTACCAAATTCGAGGCGCGTCGTGGATGGCCTTTTTGGAACAGTGGGGTCTGGGCGCGTGTTTGGCCGACGACATGGGCTTGGGCAAAACGGTGCAGCTGATTGCGCTACTGCTGCATTTGCAAGAAAACGATTTAATCGAACATCCCACCTTATTGGTCTGCCCGACGTCAGTATTGGGCAACTGGGAACGCGACGTCAAGCGGTTTGCGCCCACCCTCAAGGTGTTGCTGCATCACGGCGATAAGCGATCGCAGGGCAAGCCCTTTGCCAAAGCGATCAAAGGGTATCATCTGGTGCTCACCAGCTATGCCCTGGTCTATCGCGACGAGAAAGAACTGCAAAGCGTGAAATGGCAAGGCGTTGTCTTAGACGAAGCCCAAAATATCAAAAACTCCGAGGCCAAACAGTCGCAGGCGGTACGTCAACTCGACGCCCAGTTCCGGATTGCCCTCACCGGCACCCCCGTCGAAAACCGCCTGTCGGAACT
>CASBQJ010000068.1 GCA_949127705.1 Synechococcales cyanobacterium PMM_0085 | reverse complement strand
GTTCTGTAGCTGCTACCCCATTGGGTGCAGCGGGGGTAGGTAGTGCAGAAATTGTCGATTGAGTTGCTTCTTTTGTTGAAACCACAGTGCCCTACTCCTTGAAAAATACTGCTAAGCCACGATGCTGGACTCTGAGCTGAACCTGGCAGGATCTGCTGGCCACAGCATTCGTGTGGCAAACCAAACATGCCTCATTCTTAAAAGTAACCATAACAAAGAGGGCGGGGTATCTGTCATCCGTAGCACGCTGAATCTGATGAGACTACATCAACTCTTTAATCAATGAGTCGCAAATGAGTCGTTGCTTTATGGAACCTTTAAACTTGCTACGCTATGCCCTAGATTAATCTCTGATTTTTATCTGATTTGTTAAATGGCAGCTTACCCAACGCCGTATATGTTCTAGGATTCAAGCTGAGAACGATGTTCCCCATCCTACTCATTTTTTTTAGTGCTGACCAGGGCGATGGCGATCGCATCCACAACGCGCCCCACTGGAATGACTTCTAAGCCGACCCCTGGATAATTGGCCTGACTAGCGGGAACGATTGCCTGCTTAAACCCCAGTTTGGCTGCTTCTTTCAGCCTTAGTTCCATTTGGGAAACCGGACGCACTTGCCCGCCCAACCCCACTTCCCCAATTAGCACCATGCCAGAATCGACAACGCGATCGCGGAAACTGGCTGCTACGGCGATCGCCACCCCCAGATCGGCGGCGGGTTCTGCTACGTTCAGTCCGCCTGATGATGCCACGTAGGCATCTAGCTTGGACAGCGGAATCCCGACCCGTTTTTCGAGTACCGCCAAAATTTGCAGCAAGCGGTTATATTCAATCCCGGTTGCTGTGCGGCGAGGTGATGGGTAGCTGGTGGGGCTAACGAGTGCCTGAAGTTCCACCACCAGTGGCCGAGTGCCTTCGCAGGCCACAATGGTGGCTGTACCAGGGTTTTCCTCGTCTCGGCTGCCCAAAAATAATTCTGAAGGATTTTGGACTTGCTCTAAACCCTGATCGACCATCTGAAAGACGCCCAGCTCATTGGTGGCACCAAAGCGATTTTTGACCGACCGCAACAGCCGATGGGAGGCATAGCGATCGCCCTCAAAGTAGAGCACCGTGTCTACCATATGCTCTAGCACCTTAGGGCCAGCGATCGCCCCTTCTTTGGTGACATGTCCGACAATAAACAGAGTGATGTGTTCGCGCTTCGCCAATTGCATCAGCGCTGATGTGCATTCCCTCACCTGCGACACCGAACCAGGAGCCGAGTTGAGGCTGGCAAAGTAGAGCGCTTGAATACTGTCGATCACTGCCACCGGGGGACGCAGCGCCTCCAGTTCTGCCAAAATTGTTTCCAGGTCAATTTCGGGTAACAGGTACAAGGTACTGGGGGTTAAAGATTGGGACGCCAGGTGTTGGGCTGCCGATTCCCCGCCTGCTAATCCCTGCCCTCTGATGCCTAGCCGCTGCGCTCGCAGCTTGACCTGTTGCCCCGATTCTTCAGCGCACACGTATAGCACGCGATAGTGACTAGCCAGTTGATTTGCAACCTGCAACAGCAGAGTCGATTTACCAATCCCCGGATCGCCACCGATCAATACCAAAGAACCCGGCACAATGCCGCCGCCTAGGACGCGATCGAGTTCCCCATAGCCAGACGAGAGCCGAGCTTGGGCATGGTCAGAAATTTCGGGCAGGGTCAGAGCGGCTAGCGGGTGAGGCTCGTTGCGATCGCTAGTTTTAGTGCGCTGGGTAGCTCGCGCGGCTGCCCCAACGCCAACCTTAGCTGAGTTAGCCGCCGTTGGAGCGATGACTTGCTCAATTAACGAGTTCCAGCTGGCACAAAACGGACATTTACCAAAATACTGGGCAGATTCTGCTCCACACTCATTACAGACATATAGCGATCGCGGTTTTGCCATTCCGATTTAGTTGAATTAACTATTGAATTTATTTGAGTCATGATCCTTAGCGATTATTTACATTTCTTAATGAGTAGGCTTAGGTGACTTTGATTAAAATTTCTTGCAGAATAGTTTCAGATAGTACGAATCTTAAAAAACTCTGGAATGTAGCGATACTGAGAATTTCACCGCTTTGATGGTATTGATATACGCTACTATCTTAATGATAAGGTGGAAATAATTAACTATCCAAAATAATTGCCTTAAGGAGTGTTGAGTAAATTGGAGAACCGTAAAGAAAAAATTCTTGTTGTGGATGACGAAGCCAGCATTCGGCGCATCCTTGAAACTCGTCTCTCCATGATTGGCTACGATGTCGTCACCGCTGCCGACGGCGAAGAAGCCCTTGAGACGTTCCGCCATTCAGATCCGGATCTAGTTGTGTTGGACGTGATGATGCCCAAACTAGACGGTTATGGCGTTTGTCAAGAGCTTCGTAAAGAATCTGACGTGCCAATCATCATGTTGACCGCGCTAGGCGACGTGGCCGATCGAATTACGGGTTTAGAGCTAGGGGCAGATGACTACGTAGTCAAGCCTTTCTCTCCAAAAGAGCTAGAAGCCCGCATCCGCTCTGTATTGCGTCGGGTTGAGAAAACTGGCACTTCGGGCATTCCTAGCTCTGGTGTGATTCACATCAACAGTATTCGGATCGACACCAACAAGCGTCAGGTTTACAAAGGCGACGAGCGAATTCGGCTGACAGGAATGGAGTTTAGTCTCCTCGAACTGCTGGTGGGGCGATCGGGTGAACCGTTCTCCCGTTCCGAGATTCTCCAAGAGGTGTGGGGCTACACTCCAGAGCGTCACGTCGATACCCGAGTAGTAGATGTTCATATTTCCCGACTGCGGGCCAAACTCGAAGATGATCCCAGTAATCCAGAGCTAATCCTGACGGCTCGGGGCACAGGCTACTTGTTTCAGCGAATTGTGCCCCCCGGAGAATTAGAATAGTCGGCCTGCTCTCATCCGCTTCTCCGGTTTCGGGTATGGTCCATCTGATAGAATTTTTGAGGTTTCTATAACTTTGATCGATGGGTTCAACTCAGGCACGGATTGCAGTTGACGCGATGGGTGGGGATTTTGCCCCAGCTGAGATTGTCGCAGGTGCCATTAGGGCACAGGCAGAGCTAGGCGTAGAGGTTCTGCTGGTTGGCGATCCAGCGCAAATTGAAGCGTCGTTAAAGCACCATAACTCTCCTCATAATCTGGAAATCGTTCCAGCCGAGGACGTTGTAGAAATGCACGAAGAGCCGCTGAGCGCTATTCGGCGCAAGCCTGCGGCGTCCATCAACGTCTCAATGAATTTGGTTAAACAGGGTAGGGCAGACGCCGTTGTGTCTGCGGGTCACTCTGGTGCGGCAATGGCGGCGGCGCTGTTGCGACTAGGGCGATTGCCTGGGATCGATCGTCCTGCGATTGGTGCAGTGCTACCGACGATGACCGCCAAGCCCGTATTGATTCTAGATGTGGGTGCGAATGTTGATTGTCGCCCCAAGTTCTTAGAGCAGTTTGCGATCATGGGTTCTGTCTATTCCAAGTACGTTTTAGGAATTGCCGAACCGAAGGTGGGCTTGCTCAATATTGGGGAAGAGGCGACCAAGGGTAACGACCTAGCGGTGCGCGCTCATCAGCTGTTGCAGGACAATCCCCGCATTTCATTTATTGGCAATGCCGAAGGGCGCGACGTGCTCACGGGTAACTTTGATGTGGTCGTGTGTGACGGCTTTGTGGGCAATATTCTGCTGAAGTTTGCCGAGGCGATCGGCGGCGTGATGCTGCAAATTGTGCGGGAAGAGTTGCCCCAGGGTCTAAACGGAATGGTGGGGACTGCCATCTTGAAGCCTAATCTGCGTCGGATTAAGCAGCGGATGGATCATGCTGAACATGGCGGCGCGCTGCTGCTTGGGGTCGCCGGAATTTGCATTATCAGCCACGGTAGCTCCCAGGCTCCATCTATCTTTAACGCGATTCGGATGGCGAAGGAAGCGGTTGATCATGGAGTACTAGAGCGGATTCGATCGCAGTATGGCCAGCCTGAAGCGATCGCCGCCGATGGTCAGTCGTCTCTGTCTCGAAACAGCGACAAACCAGAGAGTGCTGAGTAATGGTGCAATATGTGAATGCCGGGGTTGCGTTTGTGGGCTGTGGGTCGGCTGCGCCTGTGGGCTACTTGGATAATGACGATTTAAGCCGGGTCGTAGATACGTCGGATGAATGGATTGCGTCTCGCACAGGCATTCGGCGGCGGCATTTGGCGGCGGCAGATGAGTCGTTGAGGGCGATCGCCACTCAAGCAGCTCAAAATGCCTTAGCCATGGCGGATCTGACGGCGATGGATGTGGATCTAATTATCTTGGCTACCTCTACTGCCGACGACCTATTTGGCAGCGCCAGCCAGGTGCAAGCCGAACTGGGTGCTCTGAAAGCAGTCGCGTTTGACCTAACAGCAGCCTGTTCCGGTTTTGTATTTGCGCTGGTGACGGCCTCACAGTTCATTCAAACGGGCGTCTATCGTAATGTGCTGGTGATCGGCGCAGATGTGCTGTCTCGCTGGGTGGATTGGGGCGATCGCCGTACCTGTGTGCTGTTTGGCGACGGCGCAGGCGCTGTGGTTCTGCAAGCTACCGACGAGGATACCCAGCTTTTAGGCTTTGAACTGCGCAGCGACGGTACCCAAAATAGCTGCCTCAATTTGGCCTATCAACCCCAGCCCAAGGAATTAACCGATACCATCCGCGTGGCGCAAGGCAGTTTCCAACCCCTGACCATGAATGGTCAAGAAGTGTACCGGTTTGCCGTCAAGCGCGTGCCTGAAGTAATTGAAAAAGCTCTGTTCCGCTCTGACTTGAGCGTCGATCAGATCGATTGGCTGCTGCTGCACCAGGCCAATCAGCGGATTTTGGATGCCGTTGCCGATCGCCTCAAAATTCCTAGCCAGAAGGTGCTCAGCAATATGGCAGAATATGGCAACACGTCAGCGGCCTCAATTCCACTGGCGCTCGATGAAGCCGTGCGCCGGGGCGATATTAAACCAGGAGATGCGATCGCCGCTGCTGGGTTTGGGGCTGGGCTAACGTGGGGAGCCGCCATTTTTCGATGGGGAACGTCAGCGTTGAGGGCAGAGATTAGCCACCAAAGCTAGGCGAAATCTGACTCACCTCAATTCTGCACCACTTAAATTACAGCTGAGTCAATGACTAAAACCGCATGGATTTTTCCAGGACAGGGTTCTCAGGCCATTGGGATGGGAGCCGACTTATACGAGTTGCCCGCTGCACAGGCTAAATTTGAGCGAGCGGCAGAAATTTTGGGTTGGTCTGTGGCAGAGATTTGTCAGAGCGCCGATGACAAGGTTTCTAAAACGCTCTATACGCAGCCCTGTTTATATACCATTGAGACCATTCTGGCCGACTTAATGCGTGAGCAGGGGCATCATCCGGCTGTGGTGGCCGGTCATAGCTTGGGTGAATATGTGGCGCTTTACGCGGCTGGAGTGTTCGATTTTGAAACGGGTTTGCAGTTAGTTAAGCGTCGAGCCGAACTGATGGATGCCGTGTCTGAAGGCACGATGGCGGCGCTGCTAGGGTTTGATCGAACGCAACTAGAGCAGCAGCTGGCTCAAATACCAGGCGTGGTGTTAGCTAATGACAATAATGATGGCCAGGTGGTCATTTCGGGCACTTCAGAGGCCGTAGAGGCGATGATGGCGGCCGTCAAGTCAAAACGGGCACTGAAACTGAATGTGAGCGGCGCGTTCCATTCACCCTTGATGGCCAGTGCGGCGGCTGAGTTTGAGCCAGTTTTGGCTGATGTTCCCTTTCAGCTCGCGCAGATGCCGGTGCTATCTAACGTAGACCCCGTGCCTAGCACTGATCCAATTGTTTTGAAAGCGCGCCTCGCTCGCCAAATGACGGGTTCTGTCCGCTGGCGAGAAATCTCGCTCAAACTGGTTGAAGTAGGCGTAGACAGCATAATTGAGGTTGGCCCTGGCAAGGTGCTGACGGGTATTATTAAACGTACCTGCCCAGGAATGGTTCTCAAAAATGTGGGAGCGATCGCCGATATCTAAGGCCGATCTTGAAGAGCTAGGTCTGTTTTTATGCGCGATCGCGAACCTTCTGTGAGCCGTTTGCTCTATCACTTGTTCAAATGGTCAGTAGTTGCACCCACGCTGGGGCTTTATTTTCGGGGCCGGGTGTATGGTATCGACCAGGTGCCCCAACATGGGCCGTTAGTGATCGTTGCC
>CASBQJ010000067.1 GCA_949127705.1 Synechococcales cyanobacterium PMM_0085 | reverse complement strand
TGCACGGCAGCACCGCCCTATCCGACCAGTTTCTAGACGCGCCTGACCTGGAACCCGCTGGTCAACTACTTCTCGACAGTGCCGCTAACACCTTGCTGCCCTGGCTGGCCGACCCTGAGGTGCTCCAACTGCACCGCTGGCGTTATGCGCTGCCTAAAAATCCACTGCCGGATGCCTGCCTCAGTACGACTACCCCATTACCCCTGGTTTGCGGCGGCGACTGGTGCGCGGCTTCCGTGTCATCACAATCAGCTCAAACGACCCTTCCCCTCTCAGCGGCGGGAACCAGCCCGATTGAGCAAGCCCTAAACTCAGGAATTGCATCCGCACAAGCCATCCATCGACTGCTAAAACCTTGAGTTAAACATCAAAACTGGGCAGGAGGCATTGTCTCCTGCCCAGTTTATTGTTCGATTTGGTGACTTAACCGAACCCGCTGCTAAAGCCGACTAAAACCAGTATTATTCAGCCGCTTCCTCAGCACCCGCATTACCCCGGTTATCTTGATCCATCTCGTCGTCTTGAGCGCTACCGCCACCCATGCGGCGTCTGCCAAACCGACCGGGACTGGTGCGCTTCCGGAACTTACGAGCGTATGCCTGGTTGCGGAGGGCTTTTTCTTTCTTCTGATTTCGGCGTTTAGCCATTCTCTACCTCGTTAATCGTGATGGTTCAACAGATGGTTCAAAAATAGTTCAGCTTCGTACTCAACATGAATAGGCACGAGGCATAGAGCAAAACGAAACGTCAAGCCGTAGACTATCCAAAATTGCCCACAGGAGGTCTATCCTACCATAATCTCTAGGGCAATCTAGGGCAAAAAGGCACTTTAAACGGAGGATTGCCAGAACAGCCCAGGAGTAGTTTGATCCCCATCCCAACGAGAATGGCTGAGCATCAGCTAATTTACTAAACTTCATCAATTTCTCAAAAAACAGTCGCCAATGTGTAGTTATGTAAGGATTTTTAGGTTACTATGTTCAAATAACTCAAATGCGATTGCGGTTGACGGTGCCACCAGAAGTCTTCAAACAGCGACTTCCGACCTGTGGAGCCTGTCCGTTGCACGAGCGATCGCCACACCCTCGTCAACCTCCCACATTCTTGCACCGAGATTCACATTTAATGGGTACAAAGCCAACGATTTCCGTTTCCCACTTGGGATGCGAAAAAAACCGAGTAGATACGGAACACATGCTGGGCTTGCTGGTGCAAGCGGGCTACCAAGTAGACTCTAATGAAGAATTAGCCGACTATGTTATTGTAAATACGTGCAGCTTTATTCAAGCGGCGCGAGAAGAATCAGTGCGCACGCTGGTAGAGTTAGCAGAGGCCAATAAGAAGATTGTGATTACGGGCTGCATGGCGCAGCACTTCCAGCAAGAACTGTTGGACGAGCTTCCCGAAGCCGTTGCAGTGGTTGGCACCGGAGACTACCACCGAATTGTCGAAGTTGTTCAACGCGCGGAGGCCGGAGAACGCGTCAAGGAAATTTCTGCACAGCCAACCTACATTGCCGATGAGACGGTTCCCCGTTATCGGACGACTACCGAGGGTGTAGCATACCTTAGAGTCGCTGAGGGCTGTGACTATCGCTGCGCGTTTTGTATCATTCCCCATTTGCGCGGAAATCAGCGATCGCGCTCGATCGAATCGATTGTGGCCGAAGCAAAACAGCTTGCCGCTGAAGGTGTTCAGGAAATTATCTTAATTTCCCAGATCACGACTAACTACGGTTTAGATATCTACGGTGAACCGAAGTTAGCAGAGCTGCTTCAAGCGCTGGGCGAGATTGAAATCCCCTGGATTCGGATGCACTATGCGTATCCAACTGGCCTGACTCCCAAGGTAATCCAGGCGATTCAATCCGTCCCCAATGTCTTGCCCTATCTTGACTTGCCCCTGCAACACTCCCATCCCGACATCCTGCGGGCGATGAACCGTCCCTGGCAAGGGCAGGTGAATGATGGCATTATTGAGCGGATTAAAACCGCCATTCCCAATGCCATCCTGCGCACTACGTTCATCGTTGGCTTCCCGGGCGAAACGGACGAGCATCACGAGCATCTGCTCCAATTTGTCCAGCGCCACGAGTTTGACCATGTGGGTGTGTTTACCTTCTCTCCCGAAGAAGGGACGCCCGCCTACAGCTTGCCCAACCCACTGCCCCAACAGGTGATGGACGGTCGGCGGGATGCATTGATGCAGGTGCAGCAACCGATCTCACTCCGGCAAAACCGGGCGGAGATTGGCCACGTTGTCGATGTGCTAATCGAACAAGAAAATCCCGAAACTGGTGAATTGATTGGGCGCTCTGCTCGGTTTTCGCCAGACGTGGACGGTCTGGTGTATGTGCAGGGAGAAGCCAGATTAGGGGCAATGGTGTCGGTTGCCATTACGGATGCCGACGTCTATGACCTGTATGGGCATGTAGCAGATGCCAAAACTCAACTGAGAGGCGCGCTCAACCGTGTCTCCGCAAATTCACTCTAAGGAGAGATAATGACTCTTTCATTTACTAGCTTAGGCTTGTCTGAGACGCGGGTGCGCTTTTTAGAAAAGTCTGGCTTTACTATTCCCACGCCCATTCAAGCGCAAGCGATCCCCCATTTATTGTCGGGTCGAGATTTGGTAGGCTTGGCTCAAACTGGAACAGGCAAAACTGCCGCCTTTGGGCTGCCGATTCTAGAGCAAGTCGATCTCAACAGCAACGCCGTACAGGCGATGATTTTGACCCCAACTCGGGAACTTGCCATTCAGGTTTATCAAGCAATCAAATCGCTGAGCGAAGATCGCCGTTTGCGCGTTCTGCCAATTTATGGCGGCCAGTCGATTGACCTGCAAATTAACCGTCTGCACAAGGGCGTGCAGGTAGTGGTGGGCACCCCTGGCCGGGTTTTAGACTTGCTGAAGCGGGGCGATCTGAAGCTGAACAAGCTCAGCTGGCTGGTGCTTGACGAAGCGGATGAGATGCTCAACATGGGCTTTATTCAAGATGTAGAGCGCATTTTGAGCCAGTCTCCCCCCGAGCGTCAAACGGCGTTTTTCTCGGCGACGATGGCTCCTTCGATTCGAGAACTGGCCGCTAAGTTTTTGCGATCGCCCGTTACGGTCACCATTGAGCAGCCCAAAGCTGCTCCAACTCGGATCAACCAGGTGATGTATATGGTACCCCGTGGCTGGTCTAAGTCTCGGGCGCTACAACCCATTTTGGAACTCGAAGATCCAGAATCGGCCTTAATCTTCGTTCGTACCCGCAAAGCGGCCGCAGACCTCACCCGTCAGCTGCAAGCCGCCGGACACAGCGTGGATGAGTACCACGGTGACCTGAGTCAGTCTCAGCGAGAGCGGTTGCTGCTGCGGTTCCGCCAGCGTCAGGTGCGTTGGGTGGTGGCCACAGATATTGCCGCTCGCGGGCTGCATGTGGATGACCTCAGCCACGTGATCAATTACGACTTGCCCGACAGCGTTGATAGCTACGTTCACCGGATTGGTCGGACAGGCCGCGCTGGTAAGGAAGGCGTTGCCATTACGCTACTGCAAGCGCTCGATCGGCGCAAGCTCAAGGATATTGAGCGCCACATTCGCCAAAAGCTAGAGGTTGGCAACATTCCAACTCGGGCACAAATCGAAGCTCGGTACATTGAAAAGCTCCAGGATCAGCTGAAAGAGGCACTAGTGGGCGATCGCCTCGCCTCCTTCTTGCCGATTGTGACCCAGCTCAGCGAGGAGTATGACATGCGGGCGATCGCAGCCGCCGCTCTGCAAATGGCACATGATCATACCCGTCCTGCCTGGATGCGTGGCGACCAAGGCGTGGCCGACGACGCCCCCAATGATGACTACGGGTCTCGCCCATCTGGAGACTATTCAAACAAGCCAAAACCCGTCAAGCGCTCTAGAACTGCTGTGGGAGATTAAGGCTTAATTGCCGCAGGCAGGCTCAATTGCCGGAGGCGGTGACACTAGACCTGCGGCATGAATGAGCTTAAGTGCTACAGGAACAGGCTTGGGGAAACGGGAGGCGGGCGATCAAGCCGCTTATCGTGTTTTCCTAAGCCTGTTTCTATGATGGGTTGAGATTCTGCGTTCGCGCTCAATGGGTTAACTATGCTTGCTGTTGATTTGCTCCATCACTATCGTGCAGTTAGCCAGAAACCATTGACGGTGGTGGATGTAGAAACCACTGGCAGCATTGCCTTGAACGGGCGAATGACTGAGATTTCGGTACTTCAAGCGACGCTGGCCGATGGAATTCAGTCCCAACAAACGGCGTTGATCAATCCCCAAACTCACATTCCGGCCAAAATTGTGGACATTACGGGGATCACTCAGGCCATGGTAGACGCGGCCGCGATCGCCGCTACTGTATTGCCCGCCTATCTGCCGCTCTTGAGTAGTGGCATTTTAACTGCCCACAATCTAAAATTTGACCATTCATTTTTACAAGCAGAATATGCTCGGTTGGGGATCACCTTTAGCCGCCCTGCACCCGAACAATTCTGTACCGTGCAGCTAGCCCGATTGCTGCTGCCAGAACTGCCATCGCGCAGTTTACCCAATCTGGTGCAGCATTTCCAGTTTTCGGTGACGACATCACATCGGGCGGAGGCAGATGCGATCGCCTGCTGGCTATTGGCCAAACGGCTGTTGACCGAAATCAGCAACGAACCAGATGAAGCCCTGCTGGCCCGGTTTGCGCAGCAGTGGATTCCGCTAAAAGCGGCGGCAAAGCTGCTGGGCTGTCGCTCTAAGCGGGCGCGAACGCTATTGGATGCAGCGGGAGTTTATAGTACAGAGGTAGAATATAGCACCTACAGTACCCGGCGCTATCGCCGGGGTGATGTGGAGCAAGTTTATTACCAGCGCCAATCAGAGCCACCGGAGGCGCGACCAGAAGCGGAGCCAGAGGCAGAACCAGAGGCAATCCAATTGTCGTGTCTTTAACGCTAATTCTGCTCGCTTAACCGCTTTAGCCGTTGCTATTAGTCGCTCTATGGCTCGCTATTTCACGAATCGGCTACTCCTGGTCATTCCTACTTTAATGGCCATTAGCCTGATTATTTTTATCATTTTGGCGATCGCCCCCGGTGACCCCATGGGAGAGTTTGCCAATAATCCCGCGATTACCGCCGAGGTGCGAGCTAATATTCGGCGATCGCTGGGACTTGATCAACCCCTGCCGATGCGGTATCTAAAATGGGCTTGGGCATTTGCTCAAGGCGACATGGGCTACTCGTTTACCAGCCGCAGCCCGGTGAGTGACTTGATTGGCCAACGGTTGCCGACGACTCTTTGGATCGTGGGCACTGCCTATGGACTCTCAGTGTTGCTGGCGTTACCCCTGGGTGTGTTTTCGGCACTGCGACGCTACACGCTGATCGATCAGATGATGACGGCGATCGCCCTGATGGGGTTTTCCCTGCCCACCTTTGTCACCGGGCTGCTATTGATTATTCTATTTAGCGTGCAGCTACGCTGGCTGCCGTTTATTTACGACAGCAATTTGCAGGTGACGGGTTGGAGTAGTTTTGTGGTTCAGGTGCAACAATCGATCATGCCAATTGCCGTGCTGGTTCTATTCCAATCGGCAGTGCTGATGCGGTTTGTGCGCTCAGCCATGGTAGACGAAATGCCGCAAAACTATGTGCGGACTGCCTACGCTAAAGGGCTACAACCATGGCGGGTGATTGGGCATCATATGCTGCGCAATGCCTTGATCCCGGTCGTGACGCTGGTGGCATTAGATATTCCTAGCCTGTTTACGGGATCATTGGTCGTAGAGCAGGTGTTTCGGATACCGGGAATTGGGGCGCTGCTAATCGAGTCGATTATGCGCAACGATACGCCTGTTGTGATGGCGATCGCCTTGATATACGCTATTTTGGTCGTGTTGCTCAGCTTAGCGGCTGACCTGGTTTACAGCGTGCTTGACCCTCGCGTGCAGCTTCGATAGCAGGTCTATTGGCACTCTGCCCGGTTAACAGTCCCATTCGGCATCGTCGTGCGGCAAAAGAGTACGCCCGTTAGGTTAGCCCCGGTCAGGTTAGCCCCGGTCAGATTAGCTCCCGTTAGGTTAGCCCCAGTTAGATCGGCTCGCCGCAAGTTAGCCGCCAGCAAATTGCTGTTGGTAAAGTTAGTCCCTACCAGCCTGGTGCGCGGCAGATTCACCCTCGACAAGTTGCCCCCGGTAAAATTAGCCCCTTCCAAGTTGGCAGCGCTCAGATCGGCATCATTGAGCGTCACTCCTCGCAGATTGGCTCCGCGTAGATCGGTGCGCGTGAGGTTTGAGCGCGTCAGAATCGCGTTCTCTAAGTTAGCCCCTTTCAAGCTGGCATCGCCTAAATACGCACGACGCAAATCGGCTCCTTGAAGCTGGGCATCACTTAGGTTAATGCCACTTAACGTTGCATCACTGAGATACGTCTGCCGCAAATCTGCCTGATTTAGATTAGCGTTGTTTAAATTTGCCCCGTTGAGATTGGATCGTTTTAAGCGGGTGTCGCGAAAATCGACCCCTTCAAGCAGGGCATATTCCAGATCCATATCTTCTAGATCGGCATCTTTGAGCACGATTCCTGTGAGGTCACAACTGGTGCAGGCATTGGTTCGCAATAGTTGATTGACTCGGTTGGCTTTGGCGATATTGGCGAACCGTACCACTCCCACTAGCGATAGCAGAGACGCCATAAAAACGGCGACTGTCAGCAAGGCCATGACGTCTTTTCGATCCATGGTTCGAATTATCACTAGAAGGCCAGAAAATGGATGACAGGCGAGGGCGTCTGTTTAGGACGCCAATTAGCACGCCAATTAGCACGTCAAGAAACCAGCGTAAAACGGATCTCTCCCCCTCCTCTAATGTAGTTCTTCTGGTGTAGTTCTTCTGGGCTAACTCAAGCGCCAAGCAAGTCCATCCAGGTCACTTCCCACACCAATCGCGGCTGGGCATAGCTGCGCAGATGGCGGCGAGTGGTTTCTAATCGCTGCAACAGGGCTGGTCGGCGTAGGGTTTGCCAGTATGAATGTTGCAGATAGTCTATGAGCCACAGTTGGGCTTCGGGATCGAGGGTTTGGTCAATCTGCCGTGCCAGTTCGAGGGCTAGGCGTAGAGACGTTGGTGGGTGCGAAACGGCGGCCAGTAGCTCGGCTGGAATGGCCTGGAGCTGCTGCCAGTGGGCGATCGCCTCTCCAGGGCTGCCCTGCGCCAGCGCCAATACTTCTGGGTGCTGCAAGATATCGGTATGCTCGGTTTGTTGCAGCACGTTCACTAAGTCAGTCTGGCTCAACCGCCGAAACGGAATGCGTTGACAGCGAGAGACGAGGGTGGGCAGCAGCGACTCTAGGCTGGGCGCAATCAAAATCATAGTGGCGCGACCCGGCTCTTCTAGGGTTTTGAGTAAGCCATTGGCGGCAGCTTCTGCCATCGTTTCTGCATCTTCAATCACCACCACAGCGCGGCGAGCTTCCAGGGGCGGACGGCTGAGGAACTGAGAAATTTCACGGATTTGCTCTAACCGAATTTGGGGCGGTGCCCGACGCTTTACCCCTAGCTCTGCGGCTTCGCTGGCGGCAATCCGTTTGCCCTGATGCATGTAGGTGGGTTCGATCCAGAGTAAGTCGGGGTGGTTACCCTGCCGAATCCGCTGCAGCAATGTGGCTGAGGGCGGTTGAAAGGCATGGGACAGCAGCAGTGCAACAAATTCTCGTGCCGCCAATCCGCGCCCTACCCCGGCTGATCCCACAAACAAATAGGCCGGAGCAATGCGATCGCGCCCCACGGCACAGGTGAGTAGTTCGATGGCTTGGGGTTGGCCGATCAAGGAGGAGAACATGGGAAGGAGGAAGATGGAAGGAGAAAGGTGGAAGGAGGAAGCTACCGGAAGAATAGTGCTCGAATGCCTTCGCTGCCAATTTCGACGGCGAGGGCAGCAAGGATAAAGCCCAATAGTTTGGCAGCGATGATGGCTCCGGTTTGGCCGATCAATTTTTCAATGCGGCCGGCCTGTCGCACAATCATCCAGGTGACCAGCATGGCGGCGACGATGCCAACGACCACGCTAAACCGGGCGGCGGGCTGGTCGGCCATCAGCAATGTGACGGTGGTCAAGGTGCCAGGGCCAGCCAACAGCGGCAGTGCCAGCGGGGTAATGGCAACGTCTCGATCTTGATCGACTGAATAGGTGTCTAGCTCGCCCTGCAACATATCGAGTGCCACCAGCAACAATAGCAGTCCGCCTGCCACTTGGAGCGAGGCGATGCTGATGTGGAGGTAGTGCAAGACAGATTCTCCGGCAAAGGCAAATCCTAACAGTACTAGGGTGGCCACGATAGTGGCGCGATCTACGACTGCGTTCTTTTGTTCAAAATCCATCCCTTTGGTTAACACCACCACAATTGGGGCGTTGCCTAATGGATCGGCCAGCACGAATACTGCTAAAAACGTTTGAATTAGGACAGAAGTATCCATACAGTATCCATAAAGTTGGCTTCAGGGGCGATCGCGTCATCTGGGGCGGGTCTCTCTTAAGACTACTCAAGGCCGTTTCTGGCGTCTAGGACAGAATGCTTAAGAATAAACCACTGACCTAAAACCATTCTGTTTACCTAGTGATTTTGGTCTAATCCAGTAAAAACGCTAATTTTAACGTTTTGCATCTTAATTAAGAAAGTCTTGCCAGATAAGGGGTCAAGGAATCCAGCGCTAGTGATTTTCTAGGGTCAAGCCTGCTGCCTTTGAAAACTTAAGCCATTTGCCCGACTTATTTTTAGTTAAAATCACTATAATTAAACAATCCTCAGTCGAGCCTCAGTCGAGCCTCCGTCTATGGGGCACGTCCGAATCCTCTCATTCCTTTGCGAAGCGGTCTGTCTATGACCCGTTAAACCTATGACCCGTCAAGCCCTAATTTCTACTCCCGATAATTGCAGCTTGCTCACAGACCTATATCA
>CASBQJ010000066.1 GCA_949127705.1 Synechococcales cyanobacterium PMM_0085 | reverse complement strand
GGCGTTATTTGATCAGTTTTTGGACAAAGCCCAGCTTTTTGGCATAGGGAGCATAGCGCCAATCTAAGTCAAATCGGAAGAACCTGTGCAGCACACTTTTGAAGTGAGAGAAGGTATCAAAGCTGGCTTTGCCATGATAACTGCCCATGCCGCTAGACCCGACGCCGCCAAACGGTAGCCCCGATTCAGCGATATGTAGAATCACATCGTTGATACAGACGCCACCCGACGAGGTGCGATCTAGAATGTGCTGCTGGTAGGCGCGATCGCGTGAGAAAACATATAGCGCCAGCGGTTTTGTGCGTTGGGTCACTTGGGCGATCGCCTGATCCACCGTGTCATAGTCCAGTACAGGCAAAATGGGGCCAAAGATTTCTTCTTGCATGACAGGCTCGTCGAAGGCTACTTGATCGAGCACGGTGGGGGCAATGTAGCGATCGCTCGCGTTGGTTTCGCCACCGACCCACGTTGTGCCACTAGATAACAGTTTGGCTACGCGCTGGAAGTGGCGATCGCTCACCATGCGGCCATAGTCGGGGCTAGTGGCCGGATCATCCCCATAGAATTCGTGAACGGTGGTGCGAATGGCCTCTAGCAATGCCGGTTTAACCCGTCGATCAACTAAGAGATAATCTGGCGCAACGCAGGTTTGGCCTGCGTTCACAAACTTGCCCCAGACAATGCGCTGAGCCGCCTTTTTCACATCAATATTGGCATCTACAAAGCAGGGGCTTTTGCCGCCTAGCTCCAGCGTGACGGGAGTGAGGTGCTGGGCTGCCGCCTGCATCACTAGTTTGCCAATCTCGGCACCGCCTGTAAAAAAGATGTGATCCCACGGGTTGGCCAGCAGCGCTTGACTCGTGTCTACACCACCCTCCATGACGCTAATGTAAGCGGGGTCAAAGGTGGCTGCAATCAGGGTGGCGATCGCCCGTGAGGTGTGGGGTGCCAGCTCCGACGGTTTGAGTACAGCACAGTTGCCTGCTGCGATCGCCCCTACCAACGGCGAAAGTAACAGCTGCACTGGGTAGTTCCACGGGCCAATAATTAGCACCACACCCAGCGGTTCTGGCACAACTTGGCCAATCGACGGGAACTGCATCAGCGACGTAAACACCCGCTTGGGCTTTGCCCAGCGCTGCACATGCTGAATGGCATAGTCAATTTCTAGCAGCACCCCAATTTCAAAAACGTGGGACTCAAAAACAGGACGCCCTAGGTCTTTTTGGATGGCCTCGCTTAAATCGGCCTGATGCGTTTTAACGGCCTGTTTTAGCTTTTTTAGTTGCGCTAGCCGAAAGGCTACCGCTCGCGTAACTCCGGTCGCAAAAAAGGTACGCTGTCGATCCAGCAAGGTCTCTACGTCGTGGCTGACAAGTTGCACCATCCGTCTTGTTACTCCTAACCTTTAGGGTCATGTCAATTCATAGTACAGCGTTTGACTCAGCTCAACCCGCCTGAGTTCTCTCTGTAAAGAGGCGGTGTTTAAAGCCCGCTCCTTGCCTAAACCCAGCTGTTACGGTTGGTTTTGCCTAAATCCAATCGTTGATCGCCACATCAATAGATCTCTTGCAAGACGCTCAAAAGCTGACCCATGCAGCGCAAGACATGGCTCAAGCCACTGCGAAACAGTTTAATGCCTCTTCAGCGTAAAGGTGTGATGAAACCAGTATGAATGTAAGTAAATCTATTGAATAGTGTTCTGAAACGGATGAGCTAGAGCCGTAAATTCAACTAGACCACTATAGAAATGATCACGTTCAGTAGGGGTGATTCATTTTCAATGTTTCAGTCTGGGCACCCCTTCCTGTGACCTTCGTCCCTCGTCCCTCTTCCCTACCTGCACTTTCTATCTGCACTGCACTATACACTCATGGCAATCATCAACGGTACGGCTAAAAACAATATCCTTGTAGGCACCGACGGCATCGACACAATTAATGGAAAAGCTGGTAACGATACCATCACCGGCGGCAAGGGTAACGATATCCTGGTTGACACCGTCGGCAATGATGTATTTGTGATTAATTTAGGAGACGGTATTGATAGCATTATGGGGTTCACGGGTATCGGAACCGGATCTGACCCAGCTACAGGTAGAGTTATCAAGGCCGATGTTCTGCGTTTTGAGGGTGTTGGATTAACAGCTCAAAACCTCCGGCTCACTAATGTCGGGAAAGATGTCAAAATTAGTTTTGAAGGTGTTCCGAGGACGGGAGCCATCGTCAAACAGGTAGGAGTTGATAAATTAGACAATCTCCGTAAGTCAAACGGTGCGGCGGCGGATGCTGGCAACATTCTTTTTACAGGACAAAGCCAGATTGAAGACCAATTTGATGTGTTTGATGCCAAATCAAAACAACGAGTAGTTTTTACTAAGAACTCTGTTACGTTTCTGAATGATCTGAAGAACAAAGTTAAGGGATTTGATCTCTCTAATGATGTGATCAATGCCCAGCGGGGTAATGACAAGATCAGTGGTCTCAGTGGCAATGATGTACTGCGGGGTGGGCAAGGTAAGGATAAGCTGAATGGGGGCGCAGGTGAGGATACGTTAAAGGGGGATGGAGGTAAGGATGTGCTCAACGGCGGGTGGGATGATGACCTGCTCGTTGGCGGCGGAGGTCCCGATCGCTTTTTGTTTGAGGTGTCTGCAGGAGTGAGTTTTAGCCAAATGGGGGTAGATACGATTACTGGATTCCGGCCTCAAAGCGACAAATTGGTGTTAGATAGAACTGCGTTTGCATCGTTAGTGACTCAGCCCAAGGCTAACCTGGGTAGCGAATTTGCAACGGTGGCCAATGACATCGACGCGGCCTTTAGTACCGCATTAATTGTCTACAGTACTGGCACTGGCAACCTGTTCTATAACCAGAACGGCAGTGCCGATGGGTTAGGCGATGGCGCACAGTTTGCTACCCTCACCGGCGCACCCAGTCTAAGCACATCTAGCTTCATTATCCAAAAATAGG
>CASBQJ010000065.1 GCA_949127705.1 Synechococcales cyanobacterium PMM_0085 | reverse complement strand
GTGCTGCCAAGTGCGGTTGGAATAAATCTAGCGATGACCACTCGACTCGCGGTGACCGTGACACCCCGAACGAGAATGATTATCATTTTACTTATTCTAGCCTACGTCTAGGGACGTTGCCAACCGGCCAACATCCTAGTAGAAGACGGCGCAAGTTTAGCTACTGTAGGGCGGGCATCTTGCCCGCGCAGGCTGGCATCTTGCCCGCGCAGGCTGGAAGCCTGCACTACGAATGGTAGGCAGATTTACGCCTCAGACTACTAGTTGCCTTATCCAAAAATCCGGTTAAGACGTACGGGTTGTGATCTGAACCACCATTTCCCAATTCCCCAAATTTGGCGAACTTTCGATCTGAAAGCCTTTCATACCCATTTACATAGAAGATGCGACACACTCTGTAGGGACATGGCACTGCCATGTCCTTATCTAATGGGACATCGCAATTTCCCAGCGATCAGAATGATCTGACCAGTGTGGGGGGTGCCATCGTCAAGAGCGATCGCCTCACTCCTGCCATGACGGGCACCTTAATCTACCTGAATCTGGGCACGGTTGAAAACTTAGACCAAGCATGAGCGCGGGTAGAGTCTAGTGGGGGTCAGCTTTTGATGCCCATCACTGATATTGGTGCTCCTGGCAAACGAGGCAATTATGGGCTACAGCTCAACACCTTGTGTTTAGGATAATCTGCCTCTAGCTGCTGCTGCTGCTGAGGATTGGGTTGGCCATAGGTAGCAAGCCCCTGAATCTCCGCTGGGGCAGGCGGCGACGGGCGCAGATCGTTCGCCAAACTGCTGAATAATACGACAGCTTGAATTTGAATATCTTGCCGTTGATGCTGCTGATAGAGCGCGTCATACTGCTGAGATACCTGTTGCCATTGTGCCGGCGGACAGTAGCTGCGGTCGATTAAGATGGCGATCGCCGCTGGTGCAAACACCTGATTAATTGCTAATCCTGTTACCAAGAACCCCAACCAGCTCATGCCAAGGGTGAGCATGAGACGAGTATTTAAACTATTCATACGTTAGTGTTTCTCTGCTAGGGTATTGGTAGAGACGCGATTAATCGTGTCTCTACCGATTAATTATTTTTCCGATTAGAGATTGGTTTGAAATAGATCTTTGAGTAGCCGCTGCACCGTTTCCGGATTGCCATCGTAGACGCTGCCTTCACGCAACGTGGCGATCGCCTGCAACTCCTGTTGATTCACTTCACCGTAGGCGATGGGATAAATCCGTACGCCGCTACCACTCAGTACCTCCTGCACCTGAGCAAACCGTAGCCCTTTCGTAACTTCACCATCAGACAGCAGCATCAACGAAAAGCGACCATTGGGATCAGCCTTCTGTTTTTCCAGCAAATCGGCTAGCCCCACCATCAGCCCGTCATACATGGCAGTACTGCCATCCGCTTTCAAATCATCGATCGCCACCAATAGCCGCTGCTGTTCGAGTTGATTAAACGGCGCTAGCTTCATCCGCCGGACTGGGGCATCGCCAAAGGTGACTAACCCCACCTGATTGCCCGCATTGATGGCTCCGCTGGCCAACCGTAACGCCTTTTTCACGACGTCGAGGCGATCGCCATCCATCGACCCACTGGTATCGATCACCAGCATCATATAGACGGTGCGATCGCCATCTTTGCGCTGCTTCCAAAACGACTGCGCCGACTCTAGGACAGTGCCCGTGGGAACAGGCGGAAATTTCTTAGCGCTGAGGTAGGGCGTGGTCTCAAACCCAAGGGTTTTGGCGGCTTGCTGCATTGGGGCAGCGGTGGCAAAGGCAGCGAATTTTGCTAAGGCTTCTTGCTGTGCTGGCGTGTTCCATTTGAACGACACCAGCGGACTGCTGTGCGGCACCCCAAAGGGGACATAGCCCGTCTGCTCAAATCCCGGCGTTTGCTTCAGCGTTGCATAGCTTTGGTAATCGAGTGGAAATGCCTGGAGCTTTTGCTGGTCGCGCAAGAAGATATCTTTTAAGTCGAGCGTGGTTTGGGTGGTGACTAAAACCTGATTTTGGAACGCGGTAAACATGGAGCCAATCTGAGGCGACTGCAAATCGGCAGCAGTTAGCGGTTTGCCATCTTTGTTGTGTCCAGCGGCTTGCCAAAAGATGGTGTACAGCAAATTCAGTGCCGAAGAACTGCTATACGGATTGGGATAGCCCAGCGTCAGTTGCCCCGCTAAGATCGCATCTAGCAACCGATCAAAGGTGACTTCTCCACTGGCCGCTAGCGCTTGATAGGCTTGACTTTCGACCACAAACCCGGTGCTATTGGGGACTAGAGCCGCGTTGACAGGCGTAAAGGGCGTGCCTCGCTGTTTGAGAATCTGTAGCCACAGCTCGTTAGAGGGAGTGTAGCCTGCGGGTTTGGCAGCGGCAGCGGCGATTAGCTGCGCTCCTAGCCCCGACGGAATGTTGCGAATGCCAACCTGAATCACCGCTCCCGATTTCACCGTTTGCTGCTGTTGGTTAAATGCCTCCGCCACATCAATCAGCCAGCGTTCATCGCGCCGTTCGGCATTGGCTTTTTCGGCAGAGCTAAAGATCTCTAGATAGACGGTTTTGGCATCAGCGCTGGGTTGAGCGCCATATAGCGGATAGTCGTCTAGCTGGGGCAGTGGATCTTCTAGGGCGGTGACCACCACTTTGTCGGCCACATAATCTGGTACGAGGGCATCTTGGACAGCAATTTGGGGTAGAAGCTGTTCACGTAATATGCGATCGCTCTGTTCGATGGTGTTGACAGGCGCAGCTGTTGTAGCGGTCTGGGGTGCAGTCGGGCTAACGGACACGCTCCCGGCACAGGCGACCAATAGGCTCAGGCAAAGCCCGATCGCAAATCCCACGTTGAACTTAAAATGTGATTTCATGATGAAGTTCCTCCCGACTCTAGGGCGTTTTTGTTGTCGGTAATCAAAATTTGTAGGCTGGTCGGCAGGGTCGAATCGGTATTCTGCGATCGCCTATCTAAGTCATCCAAGGCCAATTGATCGCCGAGTTGCTGCAGCTGAGTGCAGGTATAGTGCAGGCGATCGCGACTAATTTGCAATCGCTGTTGGGCTAGCTCCTGATACGGCAATGTTTGAACTTGACGCACCAACTGCATCGCTACCACCACATGGGTCGCTAAATCGATCACAGTATGCAGGGTTTCGATCAGCTCGGGCAGCAGCAGTGGTTCCCGTTGCACCAGTTGAGCCGCCGCCGCATGGGCCGATTCAGCCCAGCCATAGGCCACGCTCCAGTCTGCCCGCTCGGCGTCAAGAACTTGCCGATCAAGGGCGACTAACTCTAGCTGCTCCATAAACACCTCTCGTTCCAGCAGGTTTTCTGATTTCTGTGGCACAAAGTGTTGGGCTTGCCGCACCCAAATGGCGGTAGTTGTGAGGGCGATCGCACCGCCACTTAATATCACAACGGGACGAGGCCGCAACCATGCCATCAAACAGAGATAGCCCACACCCACACCCAACACTAAAAACCGAGTCTGAGGTAGCTTGAATACGGCATTGAATTCAGATTGATCATTGAGCAGCATCGCATCACCGTTAACAACAGCAGGAATAAAATCAATAGCGATTACAAAACATGGCGATGGGGAACAAGATCACGGAGTTTGGCACGAAGTTTGGTATGGATGGAGCGCAGGATGAGATGGGGAGCGATCGCCCATTTCGGCACAATCCAGTTGTCTTGAATATTGATCCGCTTCACCCACAAATCGCGGCCAAAGCGAATGTGTGAGGGTGGCCAAATATCAGACGGCGGGGCAACGCCAAACCAGCGTTCATAGGTGATTAACGTTTCGCTATACCAATCCTTAAACTTGCTTTGCTCGGCATTTCCGCCCAGCGTGGGGTCATGGTGCAGCGGCATCTGCAAGACCTCACCGCAAAAGTCTTGCCAGTAGGCGCGGGTGTAGATCAGGTGCAGATGCCATGCCTGGTCGATGTGCTCCGATGGCGTAACTGGATGGCCAGCCACCACTGCTAAGAAGGCAAACTTTTTGTATTCTTCCAGCACTCGGTTGGCATAGTCGAGCGACCAGCAATTTTCCCACGCTAGTTTGCGGCTTAACGGAAACGGGGTACCGGGCAGATCAATGGAATAGGCTTGCAGGCGCTGCTGGAGGGCATGGTGTTGTGGGTGCATGGGGGTGAATGAAAAAGATTGTAGTATGGTTTGAGTCAATAGTTCAGTGGATTATTGCTGATGTGAAGAAATTAACCGCCGCCGCCACATCCACCGCCGCCGCCGCCGCCACATC
>CASBQJ010000064.1 GCA_949127705.1 Synechococcales cyanobacterium PMM_0085 | reverse complement strand
GTATTCATTTCAGGTCATGTGCAGGGCGTAGGCTACCGATATTCTACTTGGGATACTGCCGCTCTACTCAAGCTCAAAGGCTGGGTGCGCAACCTGCGCGATGGTCGCGTCGAAGCTGTGTTTGAAGGGTCAGGCGATCGCGTACAAGACATTTTGCAATGGTGTCATCAAGGGCCACCCCATGCTGAAGTGACTGAGGTTGCAATTTCCTACGAACCACCAGAGTACCTCCAACGCTTTGACGTTATTTAGGGTGGGATTGTACTAGGGTGTGACTGTATTAGGGTGTGACTGTGGGGATGGATAGAGCGGGTTGCTTTAACTGCATTGTTTTGTAGCATTAGGCACGTAGCTTTATTCAATCTTTATCGGCTTAAGCCTCTATCTTAAAGATTTCCTGAAGTACCTATTTTGATACTACCAGGGTAAACACTTAGCAGATAATCTGGAGTGCATTAGCAAATTTGCCTAATTTTGTAGTATTCCCATCCAGCATAAGAGGGTAAACTCAGTAAAAGAACCGTACATATTGGCTCAGCCCAAACCCTTCCCTCCGAAAGATCAACTAAATCAATCCGTTTTCCTTTCAAGGCTTGTTCGATTTTATCCATAAATCCCAAGCATCACTGATGGATGGCAGTATCAGCTCATCAGCATTGATTTTCCTCCGCTACCGTCTGTGATGAATTCTTAACAAACTCAACATTTTTGAACGACTCTGGGGCTGCAATTGGCTCTGTCAATTTTTGCTATAGCTGGTCGAGCACATGCGAATTCTTATTTACTCCTATAACTATCATCCAGAACCGATTGGAATCGCTCCTCTGATGACCGAGCTGGCGGAAGGGCTGGTCAAACGCGGTCATCAGGTGCGAGTGGTGACAGGCATGCCAAATTATCCCGAACGCTCCATCTACGCGGACTACCGGGGCAAACTCTACACCACAGAGCAGAGAAACGGCGTAACCGTACAACGCTGCTATGTATGGATTTGTCCAAAGCCAGGATTACTGGCTCGGATGACCTTGGATGCCAGTTTTGTGATGACTAGCATGGTGCAGGCGCTGAACGGAGAAAAACCAGATATTATCCTGCTAACCGTTCCCCCGTTACCCGTTTCGGTGCCGGCAGCACTGCTGAGCTGGCTCTATTCCTGCCCCATAGTGCTTAACGTCCAAGATATTTTGCCAGAAGCTGCCATGCATTTGGGACTTGTTAAGAGCAAGTTGGCAATTCGGGTATTTGAGGCTCTAGAGAAATTTGCTTATCGTACCGCCACAAAAATCAGTGTGATTGCGGATGGATTTACTGAGAATTTAATTAAGAAGGGCGTGCCTCGGCAAAAAATTACTTGTATCCCCAACTGGGTGGACGTTAATTTTATTCGCCCATTGCCTAAACAGGGGAATGCGTTTCGGAAAAAATATGGCTTGGAAGACCAGTTTGTTGTTCTATACTCTGGAAATATTGCGCTAACCCAAGGGCTAGAGACTGTTATAGAAGCAGCAGCGCTATTACAAGATATTGCGACGATTAAGTTTGTGATTGTGGGAGAGCGCAATGCCTGTGAGCGCCTGCGGAAGCATGCCCAGAAGTGCAATGCCAACAATGTTTTACTCTTAGAGCTGCAGCCGCGTGAGCAACTGCCTGAGTTGATGGCCGCTGCCGATCTGAGCCTGATTGTGCAGCGACGCAATGTGGTGGCATTTAATATGCCTTCTAAATTTCAGTTGATTCTAGCGAGTGGTCGGGCGCTGGTGGCCTCTGTACCGTCTCATGGTTCGATGGCAAAGGCAGTACGAAATAGCGGTGGTGGGGTGGTGGTGCCGCCAGAGCAACCTGATAGGCTGGCAGATGCCATTCGTACTCTTTACTCTGAGCCAGAGCAGGTTGCGGCGCTGGGGAAACAGGGTAGACGGTACGCGATGACGCATTACTCGTTTGAGCAATCACTCGATGCCTATGAGGCTCTTTTTGGTCAGTTGCTGACTCAGCCCGTGGTGCCCGTGGTGCCCGTGGTGCCAGCGATCGCCTCTTGCCCCTCTGAAAAAGCCGTTAGCCATCGCTAAAACCTGAGCACCGCCTTCATATGGCAGAATTTGATCAACTGCAGCGACAGCAGGTTCTAGATTGGCTGCATCAGCAGGTTCCGCTCTCGCGGGTGGCTCATATTCTCAGGGTTGAGCAACTGGCGATCGCGCTAGCTCGGCAACACTCGCTCAACGCGGCTCAGGCGGCTCAAGCTGGGTTAATGCACGACCTAGCCAAGTATTTCAAGCCCAAGATTCTGGTAGAAATGGCCACTGCTGCGGGTTTGCCGATTGATCCAGTAGACCAGTCCAACCCTCATTTGCTCCATGCTAGCGTCAGCGCACTGGTAGCGCAGCAAGAGTTTCAAGTAGACGATCCAGCTGTCCTGGCCGCGATCGCCGACCATACCTTAGGAAGAGCGGGGATGACGCCCTTGAGCTGCGTGGTCTTTTTGGCTGACAGCCTGGAACCTGGACGAGGCGACACCGCTGCATTAAATCATCTCAGACAAATTAGTCAACAAAATTTAATGAAAGCAGTTTGGATGACCTGCGACTATACCTTCAGATACCTGTTGGATGCCCATCAGCTGATTCACCCAACCGCTTTACAGACGCGCAACTGGTTTCTGCAAGCCGATACCCGACAAAATTTACCATTATCGCAGTCCAGCTTGCCAGCGGGTTCTCTATGATGGAAGCAGCGCCAGTTGCTTAGCATCCACAAAACAGAACCATTAGTGCCCATGCTACTGGTGAGCCAACCAACTTGAACGAGGATAACGTCCAGCACTCGTTGAATGGCAAGCTGGCGATCGCTAACGGTTTTAAACCACAAAATCTTACTTAGTTGCAGCCCTGTCATTTTTCTAATTTGGTGTTTTTTAGCAAGGAATTCAGTTTTTAATGACCCAATCTCCCGATACTCAGACGTTTCGCCCCGCCAATGTTTCGACGGCTGCTGGCTATGCAATTGAGCAAGCCGTCGCTGACAGCCATGAGCTAGCTCTCACGGTTGCCCAAGGGGCAGACGATCGCAAAGGTGCCGATATTGTGGTGCTGAAGGTGGCCGAAGTGTCGTACTTAACAGATTATTTTGTGATCGCAACCGGTTTTTCCCATGTGCAAGTGAGGGCGATCGCCAACTCCATCGAACAATCTGTGCAGGAAACATATAACCGACTGCCCATTCATCGAGAAGGGCATAAAGACGGCAGCTGGGTAGTGCTGGATTACGGCGAGGTAATGGCCCATGTCTTTTTGCAAAAAGAACGCGAGTTCTACAATTTGGAAGCGTTTTGGGGTCATGCAGAGCGGGTCGCATTTGCTGCCTTACCCGCTCGTTAGGCTTTTGCAGACATTGGTGTGAATGCACTGACATTAAGACGATAGAGTTAGGTAAATCACTTGCCTCTTGACATGAAATCTTCTGCTCCTGTCTGTCCGGTTCCTGCTGAACAGCAGCCCATTAATGAGTTCCAGGATTTGTCAGGCTCCTGGTTTTTTGGCTGGGCAATGTTAGATTTACAGGGGTATCTCAAGCCGATTGTCATCCTCTGGAGCCTGAGCTGGCTGCTGGCGGGGCCAGTTGCTGCGGTTAGCTTCCATCCCAATCGCCATCCGGTACAGTTTTTTTTGAGCGGGGCAGTGGGAGCGTGTGTTCTGCCGTTATTGGCGCTAGCTCGTTTGGGGTTAGGGTGGTGGTATGTGCGCGATCGCCTCTGTCAAGCAACCATTTTCTATGAAGAGTCGGGTTGGTATGACGGCCAAACCTGGACTAAGCCAGCAGAGGTGCTACAGCGCGATCGCTTGATTGTCGCCTACCAAATTCAACCGATCCTAAAACGCCTAGCGCGCACCCTAGCTTTTTTTGCAGTCCTGTTCTTGCTAGGCTGGGTAGGATGGGGCTTTGCTGGGGGAGTAGGAAACAATTAATTATGTCAAGGTTTTCAGGATGACTAGGGGAAAACGGACACAGGCCGCAGAGTTGGAAGTCCGACTGTTGCGAGAAGGAATCATTGAATCAACGCACCACGTTCAGGCAGCCGTTGCCGACGACCGGGGCAGGTTGCTATCCGTGGCAGGTAGTGCTGAAACAGCTGCGTTTGTCCGCTCGGCCTTAAAACCGTTTCAGGCATTAGCGGTAACGACCAGCGGCACGTTAGAACGCTATGGCTTAACCGATCGCGACCTAGCCATTATTTGCAGTTCTCACCAGGGCAGCATTGAGCAGGTACGGCAGGTGTTTAACATCTTATGGCGGTGCGATGTAGACCCGTCGGCGCTGCGGTGCCCGATCCCTGAGGGCAAACACAGCCCTTTACAATACAACTGTTCTGGCAAACACGCGGGCATGCTGGCCGTTTGCCGCCAGCTCAACTACCCGTTGGGCGATTATTTACAGCGCAACCACCCGGTGCAGACGCTAGTCCTGGGCAAAGTTTCAGATTTGCTGCGGATGCCTGCTGCCGAGTTTATTGCCGTCCACGATGATTGTGGCGCACCCACTTACTTTATGCAGCTAGCGCAAATTGCGACGCTCTACGCTCAGCTTGCCTCGGGTAACAATCTCGACTTGGAGCGAATTAGCCGTGCCATGACCCATCATCCGGCCTTGGTAGCTGGAGCTGGTGAATTTGACACCGAGCTGATGCGGCTAACGGCAGGTGAACTGGTCAGCAAAGCTGGAGCCGAGGGAGTGCAGTGCATTGCCCGTGTAGGGGAAGGGCTGGGACTGGCCATCAAGGTACTAGATGGGGCTAAACGAGCAAAATATGCCGTTGCTACCCAGCTACTCAAGCAAATGGGTTGGATTACCCCGGCGATCGCCGAAACCCTAGCCGACCGTTACCTCAGTCTGGGCGAGTTTAAGCGGCTCGATGTTCAAGGTGAATTGACCCTACTGTGACCCGATGGACCACTGACACGATGGATCACTGACACGATGGATCACTCGGTTCACTGGGCTAGTTCAGCAGACTGCTCCACAGGCTGGCTAGGAGGGATCTGTTCTACCGCAATTAGAGCTTCCATTACAGCCCGCGCAACCGGGGCCGCAACAGTAGATCCATACGCATCGTCGCCCTGCGGCTCATCCACCACCACCAGCACCGTGTATCGTGGCAGCTCTGCCGGAAAAATACCGACGAAGCTTGTAATCCGCGCATTGGAATAACCTCCAGAAGTGCTGGCCTTTTGGGCAGTTCCAGTTTTACCAGCAATGCGGTAACCCGGAATTTGAGCAACTTTCCCGGTGCCGCCTTCGACTACACCCTCCATCATGCGCAGCACAGCCTGTGTAGTCTTTTGAGAAAATAGGCGGGGTGCTTCCAGTTGGGCAGGGTGCCAGTGTGGCTGTCCGGCATGGTCATATAGTCCTTGCACCACATGCGGCGTCACTAGAGTCCCTCCGTTGGCTAAAGCGCTATGCAACTGAGCTAATTGAATCGGAGTAAGGGTAAAACCTTGCCCAAAGGCAGCCGTAGCCGCTTCAATTGGGTCGGCCAGAAATTGGTCACGGGATTTCACCTGTCCGGCAATTTCGCTCGGCAAGTCAATGCCGACCGGTTGCGATAGGCCAATTTTTGCCAGCCAGTCGTAGAAAACATCTCGCTTTAGCCGCTGCATGACCCGCACCATGCCCACATTGCTAGAGTATTTGACGATATCTGATACGCTCTGCGCTCCTCTAGCTCCGTTTTGGGCGTAATCGTTGTTCTCAATCGTCCACTCACCAATGGCAATACTGCCTTCGTCGTTAAACACGTCGTCAGGGCGAACAGCACCCGTTTCTAGGGCGATCGCCACATTAATGGGTTTGAACGTCGAGCCCGGTTCGTAAGGGTCGGTCAAAGCCCAGTTACGCAGATTTTCTAATCCATAATTGAAATAGTGATTGGGGTCATAGGTTGGCTCTGTCGTCAGCGATAGCAAGGCTCCATCTCGAACATCCATCACAATAACGGCACCGCGCTTGGCGTTGTACTCCTGCATTTTCTGCTTGAGGGCGGTGCGGGCTACTCGCTGGATGCGGCTATCTACCGTCAGTTTGAGCTGCAAATCATCTTGTTGCAACAGTGTATCGGGAACGCGTCCAGGAGTCAGGGTATCGTTGCCAGCACGCAAAAACCGGGCAGTCTGCAGCGATCGCTCTAACAGCTGGTTCTGGCTATATTCCACACCTAGTTGAGGTTTACGGTCTACATCAATGTAGCCGACCACCTCTGCCAGAGATTTTTCCTGTGGATAGAGCCGCTGTTGTCGCTGCACTAACTCCAGCCCATCTATGGCCTGAGCTTGAATCCGAGCGGCCAAATCTTCTGATATCGCGTATTCAATCTCGATCCCCGTATCTTGACGATTGAATAGGGCTGTGAGGTCTGCTGCTGAGCGGTTGAGAATGGGTGCTAGGAGCGCCGCCAGATCTGGTTTAGGCTGCTTAAACATAATCGGATGGGCGTATAGGGTATAGACCATCCGATCGAGTGCAAGAGCGTTGCCCTGGTGGTCAACAATGGTGCGCCGAGGCAGAAGCGGGCGCAGGTTGACAACATGCTGTTCAATCGCCTGCTGTTGCAGCCAGCTAGCTTGAACAATTTGCAACCGAAATAAATTACCTACTAAGATCAAGGCGCTGAGGGTCAGCACGCCCCACACCAGCCAAATCCGAACATGTAGTTTACGCACGGCGGTAGGCGAGAGCGTAGCAGGAAGTTTGTGGCCAGACAATTGCCGACCGCGTCCTCCTGGCGCACGACGCTTCCTCCCATTAGACGAGCGGCGGAAACGATCATCACCCGAAGACGGAGGAACACCAGTAGACATGAGTCGTTAGAGCGATAGGGGCTAAGGTTGGCTGGACACCTTGATCTCAGCGCTGGAGTAGCGCTGGCAGGATGTTAGTACCCTTGCGGCGGATTGACGGGCAGCGGCGGTAAATCTTGAGGGAGAGGCGCGGCCTGAGCGGGCAGCGGCGGTTGGGCGGGAGAAACCTCTAGAAAAATTGCCTCCCCTGCTTGAGGTAATACCAAACCCGAATTTGGGTTTTCAGCCGCTTGTGCCATCTGGCTGCTCAAAATTTCATTCGCTACTGACAGCTGCCGCTCTTGGCGCTGGAGAGCCTGGAGACTATGGTAGTCTTGCCCCCAAGCTTGCTGGATATAGGCCGTCCAGCCATAAACCGCGAGCAATGCAGCGCCCAGCAGCAGCGCTACTCCCCCAGAGCTACGTTGCAGCAGCAGAATCAGTTTCAGCCAGCTAGGAGACGATTTGGGTTGAGGTAGCCGCCGAACAGTTGTGGTTGGGGCAGCGCTCGATCGCCGGGAGGGAGTCGCCAGACGC
>CASBQJ010000063.1 GCA_949127705.1 Synechococcales cyanobacterium PMM_0085 | reverse complement strand
ATTGTGGCCTATACGGTGCCGATGAATTCCGCATCTGGGCGAGTCTTGGAGAAGAATCAATTTATGAGAGACGGGAGTAAAATTGATCCAGAGGATGGTGAAGTTTGGGTTTGGAGAAGAGTGCAGTAAAGCAACTATTTGAATCAGCGATCGCAGGATAGTAACTCGCTTTCACGCCGACCGGATTGAGTGGGTTGGTTGAGAGCAAAAATTGAGTATCGGCGGACGAAGTGGAAAGTTAGACTGCTTTAATTCCTGGCGCGATCGCCAATCTCACACCATCACCCGGCACCGTCATCCCTCGGGACGGTGCAGCAGGCGATAAAGCAGACTTGGGTGCTCAGTTTGAGGCTGTTTAGCGATCGCTGATGCCTAAACGGCATCTTAATGTGCATCTCATGACTTTGATTAGTGCAGTTTTGGTATGCACAGTCCAAAGCTGCGGTTCACAGGTTGGATGTTATATATTTTTCATCTATAGATTTTTCTCTGCACTATTGCATTTAACTTGTAATTTATCCTCAACGCATTGGTAGAGATGGGACACAAGGATCGAAATCTCTCTTTGGTAGTCTAGAGCACAGATTTACTTCCTCTACATTGGTGGAATCATTGAGTAATTATCTCTTGGTTTTGTTGCACCTGCCTGCGCTCCTAGATTAGCTAACAGACAAGTTTTGCTGCATCTGCCGCTCTTGAACCCAAAAAGCCTAACAAAGTTTTTTAGGGTTCGCTAAACCTAGAGAATGCGATTTAGTAGGATCCCGTAATGCTGTGTATTATGGTTCCTTACCTTGTATTATTTTTTCATTCAATTTTTGACTCGTAAGAGCCAAACGTTATTTCACCCAGTTCAAGGAACGTTCATCCATGTCTAGATCCCTTCTCAAAAAAAGAAGTAGACGGCGATCGCTGATTGATTTGCCTACAGTCTCTAACACTGTGCAATCGGTTTTCAAGAACCCTCAGCTTCTCACCAAACTATCGCCCAGCTGGCAAGCTTGCATTCCCCTAACAGCCCTAATTGTTTTGGTTGCAGGTACCGCTGCCTTTGCTCAAGATGCGCCCACGCTAGAGTCGTTGAGTGCCGCCACTTCTGATTTGAAGGTCGGTATGGACACCATGTGGGTGATGATAGCTGGCATGCTGGTGTTCTTTATGAACGCGGGCTTTTGCATGTTAGAAACGGGCTTTTGTCGCCAAAAGAACGCGGTCAATGTGCTCTCTAAAAACCTGATTGTATTTGCCCTGTCGTCTATCGCCTTTTGGGTGATTGGCTGGGGGCTGATGTTTGGCAACGGCACTCCGTTTTTTGGCACTGAAGGTCTATTTTTATTGTCTGGCGCAGACAATAGCCCTGCAACCGGGGACGCTTACGCAGGAGCCTACAGCGCCATTAGCTGGACCGGTGTTCCCTTGTTTGCTAAGTTCTTCTTCCAACTGGTGTTCGCTGGAACTGCTGCCACGATTGTGTCAGGTGCAGTGGCCGAGCGGATTAAGTTTGTTGACTTCTTGATTTTTAGCTTGCTGCTAGTTGGCATCGCCTATCCCATTACTGGGCATATGGTCTGGGGTGGCGGTCTGTTGGCAAAAGCTGGATTCTGGGATTTTGCCGGCTCTACCGTCGTTCACGCGGTAGGCGGTTGGGCGGCGCTGATGGGAGCTGCGTTCCTCGGCCCTCGGTTGGGTAAATATAGCGCCGACGGCACGCCCAACGCCCTGCCCGGTCACAACATGAGCATCGCCACCTTGGGATGTTTGATCTTGTGGCTGGGTTGGTTTGGGTTTAACCCCGGTTCGACCATGAGTGTAGGCAATGGGTCTTTAATTGCTCACATTGCCCTAACAACCAACACGGCAGGTGCATTTGGCGGCGTTGCCGCTGCCATCACGGCATGGATACTGTCGGGCAAGCCCGATTTGTCGATGATCATCAACGGAATTCTGGCGGGCTTGGTGGGTGTTACGGCTGGCTGTGCCTTTGTTGGCCTAGGAGCTGCCGCTATCATCGGCACCGTCGCGGGTGTTCTGGTGGTTTATGCCGTTAGCTTCTTTGACAAGATTCGCATTGACGACCCGGTGGGTGCGCTTGCCGTTCACTTGGTCAACGGCACTTGGGGAACTATTGCGGTGGGTCTGTTTGCGGTTGGGCCTAGTGCCGATCCTGGCGCGCTTTATGGCGATGGTCTGGGGCCAGCAGCGGGTTTGTTTGCCGGTGGTGGCGTCGGTCAGCTGGGGATTCAGATTGCTGGAACCTTGCTCTGCGGTTTGATCACTGTTGTGTTGACCTCAATTTTCTGGGTCGCTTTGAAAGCTATCTCGGGAATTCGAGTATCGGCGGAAGAAGAGCTGATCGGCCTAGATATTGGCGAACATGGCATGGAAGCCTACCCTGGGTTTGTTAAAGATGCGTCAGGGGCACCGGGTGGCCTGCATGGCGTAACTAGTGGATCGGGCGAAGTGGCGGGTAGTGCTAACTACTAGGTCTATTGCCTTTAGCGATCGCCTTTAGCGAATCAGCCGAAATTGGGGATGTGGAACGTTGGTTTCTGCATCCCCAATTGATGTTTTATCCCGATTCTAATGGGTGCTCAGGTATGATTGGCGGTGAGAGCTATTTTGTAATTCGCTGCTGGGATAACTGCCCCTTTGCGGCTACTGTTTTTATCGCTAGTGGCATTCATGCGCGATCGCCCCTCCAACGTTGCTGATAAAACTACTCAATCGGTGAGGCGGCACATGGCTCGGGCTGAATCACCGATTTTGTCATGGCGATCGCTGCCAAGCTGGGTCTGGTGGTCTCTGGCGGGCAATGGGGTTCTGGGCATCCTGGTACTACACTTGGGCTGGCAGCAGCATCACCGCATACCGCCAACGGCAGCATTAGCGCTACCTCGCCCCGCTACGGCGGCGACCCCAGCCGCATCGTTAGAAGCCGCATCGTTAGAAGCCGTGGGACCTCGGCAACAGCTCACCTATGAACAGTGGGTGGATCTGCTGCGTCAAGAGGCTCGTGTTGCCGCCGAACACCCCACTGACCGTTTGGCTGTGCTGTTGGGAGATTCGATTAGCCTTTGGTTTCCGCAAGATCTGCTGCCCACCGAACGCACCTGGCTAAATCAGGGGATTTCGGGTGAAACCTCAGACGGGCTGCGGCAGCGGATTAGCTTAATCGACCAAACT
>CASBQJ010000062.1 GCA_949127705.1 Synechococcales cyanobacterium PMM_0085 | reverse complement strand
CGCGATCGCAGATTCTGGCGCGGATTATGGGAGCGCTGGGCGGTCGTGCCGCAGAGCATGTCATCTTTGGCGATGCCGAAGTGACGACGGGTGCCGGAAGCGACCTGCAACAGGTGTCGAGCATGGCGCGGCAAATGGTGACCCGGTTTGGCATGTCTGACCTAGGGCCGATGTCGCTCGAAAGCCAGCAGGGCGAGG
Organism: Synechococcales cyanobacterium PMM_0085; assembly: GCA_949127705.1. Taxonomy (GTDB): domain Bacteria; phylum Cyanobacteriota; class Cyanobacteriia; order Elainellales; family Elainellaceae; genus CASBQJ01. The sequence goes on along the minus strand of CASBQJ010000062.1, from coordinate 4,625 downwards.
TGTTCTTAGGACGGGACTGGATGACCCGCTCCGAATATTCCGAAGAAATTGCCTCTCGAATTGATGCTCAGGTGCGCTCGATTGTAGAACATTGCTACGAAGAAGCCTGCCGGATCATCCGCGACAATCGCGCTGCCATCGATCGCGTCGTCGATTTGCTAATTGAAAAGGAAAGCATTGACGGAGACGAGTTCCGTCAGATTGTGGCAGAATATACGGTCGTTCCTGAGAAGGAACAGTTTATTCCTCAGATCTAAGCTACAGGTCATAATTTAGTCGCAATCTAAATCACGGGGTGCTCATAAGTGAGCATCCCGTTTTTTCAACCTTGCCGCCTGCCAAAAAAAGCACAGGTGCCAACCCCTTGTCCAGGGTCATAGCGCATAATAGTGGGTAATTGCTAGATTGACTCCACCTTAAAGTCAACCCACGTAGAAGGCGGCATGCTGTCGTTTGCTCCCGAAGTTGGTTAACTGGACGTGTCTAGCCTGCAACTGCTGAATAGGGAAGATAAAGTCATGGGATTGTTTGACCGTGTCAGCCGAGTCGTCCGGAGCAACCTCAACGCTGCCGTGAGCGCCGCCGAAGATCCAGAAAAGATTCTGGAGCAAGCCTTGATTGACATGCAAGAAGACCTGATGCAGTTGCGTCAGGCCGTTGCCAGTGCGATCGCCAGTCAAAAGCGGATGCAGCAACAATATAGCCAGTCTCAAACCGAGGCCAACAACTGGCAGCAACGGGCACAGCTGGCGCTGCAAAAGGGCGACGAGAGTTTAGCCAAAGAAGCACTGAGCCGGAAAAAAGTGCAGCTTGAATCCGGTGCTTCAATGAAAGCGCAGCTCGACCAACAAGTATCCACGGTCGATACGCTCAAGCGCAATTTAATCGCCCTCGAAGGCAAAATTTCAGAGGCAAAAACCAAGAAAGATATGCTGCGGGCGAGAGCCAGTGCGGCTAAAGCTCAAGAGCAGCTGCAAAATACGGTAGGGCGCATGGGCACCAGTACCGCCATGGGTGCCTTTGAGCGCATGGAAGAAAAGGTGCTGCAAATGGAAGCCCGCTCTCAAGCGGCGGCTGAGCTAGCCGGAGCAGATTTGGAAAGTCAGTTTGCGGCGTTAGAGTCGGGTACTGATGTCGATGATGAACTCGAAGCCATGAAAGCGCAACTGCTCAGCGGTAGTGCTTCAACATCGGCTCAGCTTCCCGCATCCCAGCCTGCTAGCGCGGCTCCCAAAGATGCCTCGGTAGATGCTGAGCTAGAAGCGCTGAGAACCCAAATCGATCAATTGTAATTAGCAAGGACTCATGTAGGGGCTTGGCACTGCTTTGTAGGGGCTTGGCACTGCTTTATAGGGGCTTGGCACTGCTTTGTAGGGGCTTGGCACTGCCAAGCCCTTCCATCAGAACCAGTCGGTTGCCGTTTGATTAAAAAAAATTAGATATTAAATAGATTAACTAGCAAAACCTGCATAGTATAAGACCTGTGGAGTTAATTTTTTTTGAGGATATTGAGCCTCATTAAACCCTCTACCTCAGAGTAGTGCCATGATTACGTAGGCAGACTCGGCTCAGACTCCTTAACGATCAAGACGGCAATGTTCGAACTGCTAACCCGAATTCTTCTCTGGCTGCTGATTGGCACAATTCTTTGGTATGTGTTCAGTCAGTTTATTCCCAGAAACTACCTAACCTGGTTGGGTGGAATTCTGATTTTTATCTTCGTGATCTTAGCGTTCCTCGATCCTTCAAACAGCACAGTAAGTTCGGTTTGGGGATTGTTATCGCTACCGCTGAAGCCGCTGGGATTAGCGATTTTTTTGCTGCTGATTGCCCTCAAAGATGGCACGAAGAAAGTGGCTGGCAATCAGGTATTGGCGGCTTTACTGGTCTTACTGTTTTCCAGTACGCCGATTGTGGCGGACTGGCTGACCTCTCAGGCAATCCGGACGACGATGAGTGCCATCCCGGCTCAGCAAACGCTGGCTCCAAGCGCCCAAACTACTCGGGCAATTGTGGTGTTAGATCCACAGTTGCTGAACGGTGCTGCCCGCTTATACCAAGACCAGGTGGCGCAAGGAAATCCTGATATTGTGGTGATTGCCAGAACCGGGGGCCAAGTCAACGTCGATCCAAATGCCCCTGGGCAGATAGACCCAGCCCAAGCCATCCAGTCGGCGTTGATTGGAGCGGGTGTGCCAGCAGATCGGATCTTGCTTGAAACCTTAGGGGTAGATATTTATAGCAGCGTAGTCGAGGTGGATCGGCTGCTGCAAACGCGGGGATTTCGCGAAGAGGTTGATACGGTTATCGTAGTCGCCCCAACGCTGAATATGGGTCGGGCAGTTTCTACCCTAGCGAATGCAGGCATTCGCGCTACCCCTGAGGCCGCTGATCGTTCTATGTTCCAAATCGGCAATGGCGATCGCCTACTGGCCAATATTGGGTACCTGGTTCCCAATGTAGAGGCGCTGCGGGTGACAACGGCTGTTGTCGATGAATATCTCACCTCGGTCTATTATTTCTTACGAGGCTGGCTAATTGCTCCGAGGTAATTCTTGTCTCTGAGGTAACTCTTTGATCCGAGGTAACGCTCTTGAGCATGATCGCCAAGCACTTATTTATCACCCATGGCAAACTCTCGACTCAAGAAGCTAGGAGCCTATTTGCGTCCCCACTGGCGGCAGACCGGGGGGGGTGTTTTAGCGTTGCTGGCCGTCAACAGCGTTGGGGTCTCTATCCCCCTGCTGCTGCGAGATGGCATTGATGAATTGCAGCAAAGTTTTAGCTACCAGCGGGTGATTACCTATGCCCTATGGATTCTGGCGCTGGCTACTGTCATGTGGTTTATGCGCATGATTTCGCGGGTGCTGCTGTTTGGGGTAGGGCGTCAGGTAGAGTTTGACCTCAAGCAAAAGATCTTCAATCATTTGCTGACGATGGAGCCAGCCTATTTTGCAGAAAACACGGCTGGAGATTTGATCAGCCGCGCTACTAGCGATGTCGATAATATTCGGCGTTTGGTGGGGTTTGCGGTGCTCAGTTTGGCCAACACGCTGTTCGCCTATGCGCTGACGCTGCCGGTGATGTTTGGCATCGATGTGCGATTAACGCTGATTGCGATCGCCATCTATCCGGCGATGTTTTTTCTGGTCTACCTATTTAGCGATCGCCTAAAGCAGCAGCAGCTCGAAGTGCAGCAGCAAACCGCCGAACTCAGCAAGCTGATCCAGGAAGACATGAGCGGCATGGCGCTAATCAAAATCTACGCCCAAGAAGCAAATGAACGCCGCGCCTTTAGTCGGTTCAATCAACAGCTATTAAATGCAAACCTGACGCTGGCAAAAACGCGAACGACGCTGTTTCCACTGTTGGGCGGTCTGGCCAGCATTAGCCTGCTGGTACTGCTGGCCTTTGGCGCTAGCGAAATTGCCGATGGCCGGATCACCGTGGGAGATTTTCTAGCGCTGTTGCTGTATGTAGAGCGGCTGGTGTTTCCGACTGCGATCTTGGGCTTCACCATTACGGCCTATCAGCGCGGTGAGGTCAGCATCGATCGGGTGGAATATATTTTGGCAGAGCAGCCCAAAATTCACGATACGGCCAGCGCCATTCCGCTGCTGCGAACCGATGTGCGGGGCTGGCTGAGTGCGCATCACCTGTCCTATGCCTACCCTGATGCCAAGCTGCCAGCCCTCCAAGATGTGAGCTTTACGATTAAACCAGGGGAAACCGTAGCGGTAGTGGGTTCCATTGGCTCTGGTAAATCGACCTTGGCCAATGCCCTGCCGCGCCTGCTCGACATTGCCCCAGAGCAGGTGTTTTTGGATGGCTACGACATTACGAAACTGCGCCTGAAAGATTTGCGAGGGGCGATCGCCTATGTGCCGCAAGAGAGTTTTCTGTTTAGCACCACCATCAAAAACAACATTCGCTACGGTGACCCGGTAGCCGAGCAAGAGCAAGTCGAAAGTGCTGCCAAACAATCGCAAATTCACCCAGAAATTCTCAATTTTCCGCAGCAGTACAAAACCATTGTGGGCGAACGCGGCATCACCCTTTCCGGCGGGCAACGCCAGCGCACCGCCCTAGCGCGAGCCATCTTAACCGATGCTCCGGTGCTGATTTTGGACGACTCCCTCTCCAGCGTTGATAACCAAACCGCTACAGAAATCCTCAACAACCTCAAAGCAGGCACCCAGCGCAAAACGGTGCTGTTCATCACCCATCAACTTTCGGCTGCCGCCCTCGCCGATCGCATTTTAGTTATGGATCAAGGCCGGATTTCGCAAACCGGAACCCATGCAGAGCTGCTAGCCCAACCCGGCCTATACCAAAAGCTATGGGAACAACACAAGCTAGAAGAAGTCTTGACCTAAGGATCGCGAATTAAATAATCTGCAAAATTGACGCACCTGTGAGGACATGGCAGTGCCATGTCCCTACCCAGATTGACGCACCTGTGAGGACATGGCAGTGCCATGTCCCTACCTAGATTGACGCACCTGTGGGGACATGGCAGTGCCATGTCCCTACCTAGATTGACGCACCTGTGAGGACATGGCAGTGCCATGTCCCTACCCAGATTGACGCACCTGTGAGGACATGGCAGTGCCATGTCCCTACCT
>CASBQJ010000061.1 GCA_949127705.1 Synechococcales cyanobacterium PMM_0085 | reverse complement strand
GGGTGTTTGTTGCAGGGTTGAATAGCCCTACTAGGGTGGAGACGAGCTGCTCGCGCTGGGCCCGGTTGAGCTGTTGAATGGCAGCAACGTCCTCACCCATGGGGTTACTCGTCAAGGTCATTGCCCCTGGGTAGTTGGTGGCAGAAATCGGCTCATTCACCCCTAGGTAATCGGCCAATGTTAGTTTCCAATCTAGCCGGAAACCGGGCGATCGCCCCTTAATGGTCATGTGATAGCGGATGAAGCGGCTTAGCAGGGTGCTGTTGGCGTCAACGTTCCCGGTTTCTCGGTTGGTGTAAGTGTTGGCTTGGGGCAGGTCGGGGAGCTGTTGATAGAGCATAGCAGCCACGCCGGGAAGGTCAGCAAATTGGGCGATCGCGGGTTGGGGTGCAACCGGAGCCAGCCACCGCCCGCCGCTGCCTGGAGCCAATAGCCCAGTTGGCAGCAGCAACAGCCCCGCCAATACCAAAACCAGCAAGCCGCGTCGGGCGGGAAATTGCTGAGAGGAATAACGTCTGACAGCGAGACGGTTGGGTTGGGGCGATCGCATACGTTCCTCACTTAGGGTCGAAATCTGACCCAATTGCATGAGCTGACCCAATTGCATGAGCTAAAGATATGGGCTGAACCCTTACTCACCAATGATTTCAGGTTGAGTTAGCTCATCAGACATTTCAATAATGGCACGAATTACGGGCTTCATTTTAGGATCGTCGAGGCTGTCAAAGTCTTCGAACCGACGACGCTGTGCCCGATTGGCAACCTGCACTGTAATCCGGTAACGATTCGAAGAAGCACTCAGTAAATCCTCAGCTCGACGCATGAGTTGAGCCACTTCAAGCAAGGTTCGCTTCATTCAAATCTTCTCCAACGTGCCATGACTTCATCAGTCTATCAAGAACCGGGAGCGGCGGGGTAGCTGTTCGGTTTTCTGATTGTATCAACGGCCATTAAGCTGACTAGATTAGCGGCCAGATTAACGGCATCCTAATGAATCGCGGGTCGAAATTCCTGTGGTGGGGTTGGTGCCTTCAACGCGATCGCACAGTTTGGCAATTTCGTAGCGGTCGAGGATGGCATTAGAAAAATCTGTGCCGACCACGGTTGCCTCGTCAAAACTGGTGCGGGTCATGGTCGCATCTTCAAAAATGGCATTGGTCAGATCGGCTCCTAGTAAGAAAACGCGATCAACTAATGCTCCACTTAAGTTGGCACCTTTGAGGTTGGCATTTAAAAGTACGGCCTTGGTTAAGATGGCATTGGTTAAATCTGCCCCTTCCAAGTTAATGTTACGCATCTCAGCTGCCACAAATGCTTTACCCGATAGATCGGCGTGCGAAAAGTCGTAATTTTTTAAATCCGAGTTGTTGTAGTTCACCGTATCGATGGCGGCGATCGCGGGCATTGCGCCTAGCATCACCCAAAGGCACGCTAACCCGACGATTAAAACGAGGCTAAAGCACCGCAGCACTAACTGTTTCACGACCCGTCACTCCGAAATCAAAGCGTTAAAACCCAGCCTAATTTTATCCTATTTTAATCAGCGCTTGCGCTCGATCCCAGTAGGGCATTGCCCCCAATGCCCCTAGGAGGGTTATTCGGCTCGGGTTTGCCAATCTGCCCCAATCCGAATGGTGAGGTCAGAGTCTAAATCGCCCGTTGAAGCCGATACGACTTGGCCTAGTCCTAGCGTTGTTTCCAAGGCTTGCGCCCCCTGCAAATCACCGCGTTGCACAATAATCTGGGTCTGGCTTTGCAAATCAGACCAGTCTCGGACGGTGTAAACATTTTCAAAGCCTTGCTCGCGGAGGTACTGCACAACGTCTCGACCCAGCGTCGGATTATTGGTGGCATTTTGAACGGCAATCCGCAGGCTACTGGGTAATTCGGGCAGGTCATCCAGTGTGGTAGCGGTACCGACCTGGAAGAAATCGCGCATAATGCGATCGCGCTCAGTCCGGTTCATAATCCAGTAGCTGGCGATCGATTCATCGGGGGTGCTAAACCGTCCCGGCAGCATTACCATGCGGAATTGTTCTTGATCAACAGTTAGCCCAAAGTTAATCAGCGCCAGCATTTCGTCAAGCGACAGGTTGGTGTCTACATACTTCTGCATTAGTTCTATGACTTGAGGCAGTTTCGTTAAAACAGCAGGATTGGCCAGTCTGTTCTTGAGGGCGGCCAACAGAATTTGCTGGCGTTGGACTCGGCCTACATCTCCAAGGCGATCGTGACGAAACCGAGCAAACTGTTCGGCCTGATCACCGTTGAGTGTTTGCCAACCTTCAGCTAGGTCGATCTTGAGTTTTTGGGTCATGTCTTCGTACTGCATGGGGTACGGCACATAGACCTCAACCCCGCCCAGCAAATCTACAAGTTCTCGAAACGCATCGGTGCTCACTCGGACGTAGCGGTCAATCGGCACGCCGTCAAAGTTAGCGCTCACAGTTTGAGCCGCTAGTTCAGCCCCGCCTGCCACGTTGGCGTGGTTGACCTTAGATGTGCCTGCCCCCGGAATTTCAACTTTGGTATCTCGGGGAATTGAGAGAATGTGAGCGCTATTGTCGTCAGGGTTGACCCCTACCAGCAGCATCACATCGCTACGCCCAGAAAATGTGGTGGCAGAGATGTTTTGGAGGCGATCGTCTGCGGCCACGGGGGCGTCTAGATATCGATCGATCCCTAGCACCAAAATGTTGACGGGGCGAGTAATTTTATAGCCGAACCCCTGGTTGAATAGAGTTCCTACTACCTGCCGCACATCTTTAGGAGCGGCACCGCCAACGGGTGAGGGCATGGTCAACATCAAGCCTGCTCCCATGATGGCTGAGAGGGCGGCGGTTGTGGTAAACGCGATGCCCAAACCTAGTTTTTGCCAGGAGGGCTTGGCACCTGATGGGGTAACCCTAGCGGCAAGGGGAGCGGTGGTTGTGACCGATACTACATCGTGTTTTGTCCCGATCGCATCGGCCTCTGTCGTAGCCGCCTCTCCCCTATTAGGTTGTTGAAGTTCAGATTTGCGCTTAAACTGTACCACTCCGACTCTTGCCTCACCACTATCCACACCGTCATCTATACAAGCTTATCGAAATATGTAGAAAATCTAAATTTTGTCTACCCCAACCTCAAAAATGCATGGCAAATATCTCAAGCACCTAGTCATACGCTACCAAACCAAATGCGATCGCACAGTAAGCCTTACAACCGTTCTATAAGTTTTCAGGGCTAACCCGATTGACCTTAACCGATTTCAATGCACCCAGTCTGACCACATTACCTAAAACCCTAGGTAATTTCACCTCCCCAAGGGCGGATTCCGCAACGCAACGCGAAATCGTACAACGAGACGCGAAATCTTAGGTCAATCCGTTTCAAGATGAGCCGTATGATTAAACGTAGTTTTGTATACAGGTTAAAGAGCTGCATTTTGGTTGCATGAAGGCTAGACAAAGCTGCCGGATGCGGCCTTAAAGATGCCGTAAAGGTGGCCAGACTGAACCAGTTCGGTTTCATAAACTCTGTAAAATCAGGCAGGTATGCCGTTTTAAATGAAGATGGCGGATTTAGTCGGGCGGATTTGGTCGCGCGGATTTGGACTTGGGCCAATTTGCCACTTCAGACCATACCCAGCGAAACCTCAGGTAGCCCATAGGAGCTAAAGTGTATGATTCCTGTGATTTTGGCAGGTGGCAAGGGCGAGCGCTTTTGGCCGCTCAGCCGTAAATCTAGACCGAAACAGTTTTTGAGCTTAGATGGTAGCGGCAGCAGCCTCCTGCAAACCACAGCCGATCGCCTCTTAGAGCTATCTGGCGGGTGGGACGGGCTGTGGGTGATTACGGCGTCACACTTGGCCGATGGCGTGCGCGAACAATTGCCAGATTTGCCGGAAGCCAATTTGCTAGTGGAACGTGAAGGGCGCGACACGGCTCCGGCGGTAGCTTGGGCCACCCTAGAAATCGCGCGGCGCTATGGCGATGAGGCCATCATCGGATTTTTCCCAGCCGACCACTGGATTGGTGATTTGGCCGCATTTCACCACACCCTCCGCGCCGCCGCTGAGCTAGCCCGCAGTCAGGGGGCGATCGCCACCCTAGGCATGACCCCCTCCTTCCCATCCACAGGCTATGGC
>CASBQJ010000060.1 GCA_949127705.1 Synechococcales cyanobacterium PMM_0085 | reverse complement strand
GCCAACAAGGGGCTTAAGCCCCTTGTTGGCTGACGTGCTAGCCTGGGTCCTAACGTTTGTGGCGACGGCCATAACTTCAATTCCCGTTTTATCAACGGTTTTAACTAAAATTGCATCATTCCAATAGGGCTCTAAGGCTGTCCAACACCGTTCTATAGGATTGTATCGCAGCCGCCAGTTAGGTTAGGATGCCAAACGGAGAACAGGCTCCATGGCTTCTCGTAACGTATCAACGTTTACCTTTGGGGCTATAGCCATAACCATGTGGGTCACGATGAGCCATCCCGGTTTCATCGGCATAGACCAGATTGAGCGGATCCACGCTCGCCAGTTGAGCCACAAACGTAGCGCGTTTCAGCGCATCACGTTCGCGATACCCATCAGTCTTTTCTTTCGCGTAAACCCAATCTTTTTCAAGGCTCGACTGATAGCTCGATTGCTGATCGCGCCGTCCCATAAGGCTGCTAGTTCCATCTGGCTCAGGTCAGGGTGAGCCTCAACAACCTGCTGAAACGCTTTCCAGCCCGTGTCTTTATGACTATGACCAGGATGCGGATGCCGTTTGGGCTAAATATCTCCCGTGGCCGCCTTCTGCTGGAACCAGAGGTTGATGGTATTGCGACTGATCTGAAAGACTATGCTGGCTTCACAGCGGTTCATCCCATCCTGTTCAATCGCTGCCATGACTTTGCGGCGCAGGTCGTAACTGTAAGGTTTTGCTATCGGTGCTACGCGCGCGATACCTTAGCTTACGGCCTAATCTGCATGGCGGCGGCTATACCCTGCCTACTGCCAGCGTTTTGAAACGTTGCCCAAATGGGATATCACCATTGTCCCTGCTTGATTGGGATCTTATTTTCCCGCATGTCCCTAAGTTGCAAAATCGGGCTGTTCAAACTGGAGGCTAAACCAGCCGCTGTCGGTGGTCTGTAAGGTGTAATTGGCTGTCTGCGCTGCTGGGGAAGCAACCTGGGTGTGGAGAGGGCTGTGGTCTAACGGATCGAGGCCAGAGAGGTCTGCTTGAGATGGAGCCGCTTGAGATGAAGCAACCGACTGCTCAATCCTGGCGGATTCTGAGCTGGCGGGTTCTGAGCTGGCGGGTTCTGAGCTGGCGTCGCTTCGGCTGGATTCTCCTAAGCTGGCGGCGTCCACAAATTCTCTAATGCCATAGGCTTCTAAAAAATCGGTTGTAAATGGGTTCTCAAAGGGTAGCTCTTGGTCTGTAGCAGGCCAGGTTGGAGCCGATTGAAGCTCAACAGCACCCGCTGCGGCAGCGGCAGTGCCATTGTGTTTGGCATGTTCCACATCACCCAAGCCAACGGATTGGGGCGCTGGCCTGACCGCAGAGGCTGAGCCATTGACGCTTTTACGTAGCTTTTGCAAACTATTGAAGACTTTACGGGCATTGGCTTCGTTGTCTTGGGCTGTAAACAGCTCCAGTGCGGTTTCCAAGTCGGCGATCGCCCCGGCAATATCGCCCACTCTAGGACGGGCTAAGCCTCGATAATAGTAGGGAGTGGGGGTAGGCGGCGCAAGCTGAATGGCCTCGCTATAGTCAGCGATCGCCCGCCGCAGGTCGCCCACTTTTTGACAGGCCATGCCTCGGAAAAAGAAAGCGATCGCACAATCGGGCTGGGTTTGCAGAGCGGCTGTGTAGTCGGCGATCGCCCCCAATAGGTCGCCCAATTCGGTGCGGATGTAGGCTCGGTTGCAGTAGGCCGCAGCCTGCTGTGGTTGTAGCTGTAGCGCTTGGCCAAAGTCGGCGATCGCCCCAGCGCCATCCCCTAGGTCGTAGCGCACTAGCCCCCGGAAGTTGTAGGCCAGCGCATCATCTGGACTGGCTTGCAGAATGTGGTCAAAATCGTCTAATGCACCCTGTTTATCGCCCAGGTCGTAACGAGTTGCCGCCCGGTTCCAATAAGCCGCCACATCTTGCAGATTGAGCGCAGGTTGATCAAACCGCTGGGTCAGCTGTTGAATAATAGCGGGGTCATCGGTGCGCAGCTTCAGCTCTAGATTCGGCACCAGAGTGGTTGCGCTCAGGGCGTCGTCAATCCCCAACACGGCATAGCGATCGTCTGACACCAAAAAGTTTTCTCGCGTGCCCAAAATTTTGAATTGAAACTGAGCTGGATAGCGCCGCTTAATTTGCAACAGCTTTTGCAGCGTATCTTGCAACTTGCCCATTTTGAGCGGATGCACCTGCCACCGCTGATTGATGGCACTCAAAAACCGTGGTGTTTCTCGATCGGCCAGATAACACCAGCCCAAATCTAAGTGTCGGTTGTGCTGAAAAAACCGCTCTAGTCGCTGCATCAACTCGTCGTTTAAGCTGCATCGGCTCGACCAAGGCAAAATGATGATCAGCCGATGCTCAGAGGTTTCCAGCGCATCTTCTAACACCTGACGGCTATCAGGGACACGCAGATTCGGATGCTCGGCTAGCAGGCGTTGGCTTGCCTGCGCGGAGCGTGTATCGCCCTCTGCCGGCAGTGCTGACTTAAAATCTAGGACAAACTCGTAGTGAGGACCTGTGACAAAGCTCCCCATCTGCTGGTTAAGATCTTGAATTGCTTGGCGCAGGGTCGTTTCAATTTGATGTTGAAACTCTGTACTCGTCGGCAACAAGAGCAATTGTCGATCAATCCGCCCTAATTCTCGTTGCAGCATTTCCTCTAGGCGCGATTCAAACTCTTTTGGCGGTAACGATAGCGCGGGGTTGAGTGAGGCCACAGTGGGCAATGAACTCGTAGCGGTAGCGGTCGGTTCACTGGACTGTGCCGATTCGGAAGGCTGTGCAGATTCTGGGGGATCTGAGGATTCGGGGTGATCTGCGGGTTCGGCAATCAGTAATTTCAGCTGCTGATTCAGCGAGTCTAGTTCCAGGTGCAATGTTTCTTCGAGCTTTTCTTGAAACTCTTGCTGCTGCTGAAGCGTGTTGACCTGGGTTACCAAGCCGCTAAAATCACGCCGAGGCACCATCTGAGTCAGTACTGTGAGCAGCTTGGCCAGTTCTTGTTTGAGTGACGTGGGGTCAAAGGGCGACGGTAATTTCTGGACTTGCCGATTTAGAGAGCCAATTTGCTGCTGTAGAGAGGTCAGACTGTCGCGGGTCGGGCGATTTTGCAGCTGCTGGGTCAGGTCTTGCAATTTGCGGCGCAGCCCCTCCTCTGCCTCCGATTGAGCCGCTTGCTGGTAGTAGAGCGCCTGCATCTCTGTAACCAGGGTCGTCCACTCACGGCGGGGAACTAGGTCGGCGACGACGCGAATCAATTCGGTGACTTCTTGCCGCAGGGCACTAGCGTCAAACGGCGGTGGCAGTTTATGAAACTGGCTATGCAGGCGGTTCACTTGCTCTTGCAGCGAGTGGAGCGTCGGTTTGGTTTGGTCGCTGAGAATTTGTAAGCTGGTTTGCAGATGGGCGGCTTCAGATCGCAGTTGGGCGATCGCACTGTCTAACTCATCGACCCGCGCCGATGGAGAAACCTGATGCAGCCGGGTCGTCATCTGCACCATACTGTCGCACAGTTGGTTATAGTAGTCGCGTAGCTGTCGCACCTCCCCTCGGATGCCTTCTATATCCCGTTGCTGCAAAGAGTCTAGCCGATTCTGGAGGTCTTGCTGCATCTGCTTCATCTCAGCCAAAAGCGTTTCAGACAGCTCACGATTGCGGGT
>CASBQJ010000059.1 GCA_949127705.1 Synechococcales cyanobacterium PMM_0085 | reverse complement strand
CCGCGTCGTCCCCGAAGAGCAGAAGTAAAACCAAACCCCTTCATCCCTCATCCCTCATCCCTCCCCCTTCCCCTATGTCTGCCTTTGTTGAAATCGATCACGTCGATCAAGTCTTCCCCATGCCGAATGGGGGCAAGTACATTGCACTGAAGAACATCACGCTAGATATCCAAAAGGGCGAGTTTATTACATTGCTGGGTCATTCGGGCTGCGGCAAGTCTACCCTGCTCAATATTGTGGCTGGGCTGGCCAAGCCCTCGGCAGGCGGGGTGATTTTGGCAGGCAAACAGGTGACGGAGCCGGGTCCCGATCGGATGGTGGTGTTTCAAAATTACTCGCTGCTGCCCTGGCTGACAGTGCGAGAAAACATTGCCCTGGCGGTCAACCGGGTGATGCGGGATCAGTCGGCGGCGGAACGGGCGGCGATCGTGGATCAGCACATTGATATGGTGAAGCTGCGTCCGGCAGCAGACAAGCGACCGGGGCAGCTTTCGGGGGGGATGAAACAGCGGGTGGCGATCGCCCGTGCCTTGTCCATTCGACCCAAGCTACTGCTGCTAGATGAACCGTTTGGTGCGCTAGATGCCCTGACCCGCAGCGGCTTGCAAGACCAGCTAATGCAAATTGCCCAGGAACACCAGCTCACCTGCATTATGGTGACCCACGATGTGGATGAAGCGCTGCTGCTGTCGGATCGAATTGTAATGCTGACCAATGGCCCTGAGTCGTATATTGGGCAGATTTTGGACGTGCCGTTTGAGCGCCCTCGGGAGCGGCTGGAGGTGGTCAACCATCCCAGTTACTACGCTATGCGCACCGAAATTGTTTACTTCCTCAACCAGCAAAAGCAGGCGAAAAAGCGCAAGCTGACGGCAGCCGCCCCGATCGCCCGCAATGGCTTAGAAAAAGTCAACCTGGACATTGGCTTTGTGCCGCTGACGGACTGTGTGCCATTGGCGATCGCCAAAGAAAAAGGGCTGTTCGAGAAATATGGTCTAGAGCAAGTCACCCTGTCGCGTGAACCAACCTGGAAAGCGATCGCCGACGGCATTACTACCGGGCGCTTAGATGCCGCCCAGATGATTGCCGGCATGCCGCTAGGGTTGACGCTAGGGATGAATGGCAAGCCGCCAGTTCCTGTGGTGACGGGTCTGGTGATGAGTCGCAACGGCAACGCCATCACCCTCAGCAAGCGGTTTTATCACAATGGCGTCCGCACGCTGGACGATTTGAAGGAGGCGATCGCCCGCACCCCCGACAAAGTGCCCACCCTCGCCGCCGTGCATCCGGCCTCCATGCACAACCTGATGCTGCGTCACTGGCTGGCCTCGGGCGGCATCGACCCCGACAAAGACGTCAACATTGTCATGATTCCGCCGCCCCAAATGGCAACAGCCCTCAAAAGCGGCACCATTGACGGCTACTGCGTCGGTGAGCCGTGGAACTCGCGCGCCGTCCAAGACGGCACCGGCTTTGTGATCGCCACCGATTTAGACATTTGGTCAGGGCATTTAGAAAAAGTCTTGGGCGTGCGCGAAGACTGGGCTGCCCGTTATCCCAATACCCACCTCGCCCTAGTCAAAGCCCTGCTGGAAGCCTGTGAATATTGTGACGATCGCCGCAACCGCGAAGAGCTAGTCGAGATTTTGGCTCGACCCGACTATGTCGGCGTTGATCCGGCTTACCTGCGGCCTGGGCTGGTGACGCCCTACGACCGAGGCACCGATGCCGAACCCGAACAGCTGCTGCGCTTCAATCAGTTCTACGTCGATCGCACCAACTGCCCGTATCGGGTTGAAGGGCTGTGGATTATGACCCAACTGGCACGCTGGGGGATTGCGCCCTTTCCGCGCAACTGGCTCGACATCCTCAACCGCACCCGCCGCGTCGATGTGTTTGGAGCCGCCGCCCGCGACCTGGGATTGCCCGACATCGAACCCAATCGCGGTATCGTCACCTTTGCTGACGGCAGTGTCTTCAACCCCGACGACCCAATCGGCTACCTCCACAACCTCACCATTAAGCACGACAACGTTCGGATTGAAGAAATCAGCATCGATCTACCTGTGGCGGCGATCGCCCACTAACAATCATCCACTAACCCCATCCACTCTCCTCTCCATTACCCCCTAACCCCATGCAGACCCTTGACAGTACCGACCTTAAACCCAGCCCTGCGGACGTGACCGATGCGTTTCTAGTGATTGACAACCTGTCGAAGGTGTATCCTACCGACAATGGCGACACCTATACCGTGCTCGATGGCGTTAACCTGACGGTGAATGAAGGCGAATTCGTCTCGGTGATTGGGCATTCGGGCTGCGGGAAATCGACCCTGCTGGATATGGTGTCGGGCTTTCGGACGCCGACAACGGGCGAAGTGCGGTTGCGATCGCAGCGCATTACCAAACCAGGCCCTGATCGGATGGTGGTATTTCAAAACTACTCGCTGCTGCCCTGGATGAGCGCCTTCGAGAACATTTACCTGGGGATTAACTCCATCTGGCGCAAAAAACCGAAGGCCGAGAAAGAGGCGATCGTCCGCGACCATCTGGCCATGGTAGGGCTATCGGATGCCGCCGACAAACGCCCCACTGCCCTCTCTGGCGGCATGAAGCAGCGGGTCTGCATTGCCCGCGCCCTGGCCATGCGTCCCGAAATTTTGATTTTGGATGAACCCTTTGGTGCCCTCGACCCCATCACCCGCGAAGAGCTGCAAGACGAACTGCTCAAAATCTGGACCGACAACCGCGTCACCGTACTGATGATTACTCACGACATCGACGAAGCCCTGCTGCTCAGCGATCGCGTCGTCATGATGACCAATGGCCCTGCTGCCAAAGTTGGCGAAATTCTAGAGGTGCCCTTCCCTCGCCCCCGCAGCCGCGATCGCGTCATGGAAGACCCGCTCTATTACGAACTGCGCAACCAAGCCCTCGACTTTTTATATCACCGCTACGCCCACGACGACCTGTAGGGGCGGTTTGCGAACCGTCCACGACGACCTGTAGGGGCGGTTCGCGAACCGCCCCTACAGGGTAGACTTCTAAACCATTCCCCATCCTTTCCCTATGTCCGAGCCGATTAAAACTTTATGTCCCTACTGCGGGGTGGGCTGTGGATTGGAAGTGATGCCAGGAGAGCCAACTAGCAAAACGCCGTGGCAGGTACGGGGCGATCGCGACCATCCGTCTAGTTTGGGCATGGTGTGTGTGAAGGG
>CASBQJ010000058.1 GCA_949127705.1 Synechococcales cyanobacterium PMM_0085 | reverse complement strand
TCGGGTTGAATCAGTTCAAACCCTCCAGTGAATTCCTCACCGTAGGCTTCCTCACCATGCTCGTTGACATCTAGCCCTTGCTCCTCAACCAAGTCTTTGACGCGCAACGGCATAAACAGGCTAAGCAGCTTAAGAATGACAAAGGTGCCCGCTGCCGCAAACGCATAGGTGGCGATCACCCCTACAAGCTGCTCCCACAGTTGAATCGGGTTGCCAAACAGCAGACCATTATCGCCAAACTCGTTCACAGCCTTCGTCGCAAACACCCCGGTGAGGATGGCTCCGATTGTTCCGCCTACCCCGTGAATGGAGTAAGTATCTAGCGAGTCATCAAACTGGAATTTGGCCCGTAAGCTAACTGCAAAAAAGCAGCAAACAGCCGTAATTGAACCAATCAAAATTGCTCCAACTGGCGTCACAAAACCGGCGGCTGGGGTAATTCCCACTAACCCCCCGAGAAATCCACTGGCAATCCCGACTGCTGTGGGCTTGCCGCGCAGCACCCATTCAAAAATTAACCAGGTCAATCCACCGGCAGATGTTGCTACAGAGGTGGAGACAAACGCAACGGTCGCCAATGCTCCTGCACCCAGGGCGCTGCCAGCGTTGAAGCCAAACCAACCAAACCACAGCAACCCAATTCCGAGCAACACATAGGGAACGTTGTGAGGAATGGTGGGCTGAGCCGGATAGTTTTTGCGCGACCCAATCATCCAGACTGCCACCACCGCAGACACACCAGAACTGATGTGAACTACCGTACCACCCGCAAAATCAAGCGCTCCAAACGTACCAATCCAACCTTTGCCCCAGACCCAGTGAGCCAGTGGGGAATAGATAAACGTAGACCACAGCAGGACAAACCAAAAATATGCTTTGAAGCTAATCCGTTCGACGATTGCGCCTGAAATCAGGGCTGGAGTAATGATGGCGAACATCATTTGATAAATCATGAACACTTGGTGGGGGATTGTACCCGCATACCCCACTGGGTCCGGCTGATCAAAGGCAACCCCATTCAGGAATAGCCACTGCAAACTCCCAATGAATGGGTTTGCTGTGAAGGCTGGGTCAGCCCCAGGGGTAATGGAGGTGGGTGCAAAGGCCAGACTGTAACCCCAAAACACCCAGGAAACTCCGACTAGCGCCATGAGCAACAAGCTCATCATCATGGTGTTGAGGACGTTGCGCGATCGCACTAGCCCACCATAAAAGAATGCCAATCCAGGAGTCATCAGCAGCACAAGAGCTGATGAAACCAACATAAAAGCAGTATCCCCAGTGTCAATGGGGTTGGCTGACGCTTCTTGCGCAAAAGCCGGATCTACTAAAGAACCACTCCATAACCACAGGGCGATCGCCCCAACAAGCAGCAATTTTTTCAACACTACTCCACTCCAACCTTGCTTTCTCTAAGAACAAATTTATTTCAGCCCGACTTCAATCCCACCAGTTTCAGAGGAGCATAGTTGTATCAAAGAACACCGTATATGAACTGCTAATTCCTGATAGCCTTTCTGCGGGTAAGGACAGACCATACTATTGCTGAACCCAATACATTCAGATCTTTTAAGAAAAGATAAATAGAGGAAAGACGCATGAAGATTGGTATCGTGGGCTTAGGACTAATCGGCGGGTCTCTAGCAATTGACTTACATGCCTTGGGGCATACCGTCCTAGGCACCAGTCGGCAGCTCAAAACCTGTCAGCAGGCGATCGCCCAGGGCATTGTTGCAGACGCCAGCCCCGATCTATCCCTGCTGACCGCCGCAGAGGTGGTGTTCTTATGCACTCCGCTAGGGGCGATTGAGTCTACTTTTAACCAGCTTGCACCCCATCTATCTCCGGACACCATCGTCACAGACGTCGGCTCTGTGAAACAGCCAATCGTGGCGGCGATCGCTCCCCGCTGGGTCAATTTTGTCGGCGGGCATCCGATGGCAGGCACCGCTGAGAGCGGCTTAGATGCCGCCCAGCCTCAGCTGTTTGCCGGTAAGCCCTATGTTCTCACTCCCATTGCCACGACGCCACCTCACGCCTTAAGCACCGTGTCAGAGGTGGTGCGATCGCTGCAAGGCCAGCTCTATCAATGCCCGCCTGCCGATCACGATCGGGCAGTCGCCTGGATTTCTCATTTACCCGTGATGCTCAGCGCTAGTTTGCTTACTGCCTGCATCACCGAACCCGATCGAGCCGTGCTTGAACTGGCCAAAAAACTCGCCAGTTCTGGATTCCGAGATACCAGTCGAGTGGGTGGCGGCAACCCTGAACTGGGCATGATGATGGCTCAATACAATCAACTTGAACTTTTGCGCTGTTTGGAACTCTATCGTCAAAGCTTAGAGCAGACGATCCACAGCATTCAGCAGCAAAATTGGCCAGCTTTAGAGGCGCAGCTGAACCAAACCCAACATCTAAGACCCGAATTCATCAAACGTCCTCCGGCTTGAGCTGCAATTCGTCTAAACGAGCCAACACTTCTGCACTATGCACAGCTGGGCTGACACCCAAAAAACGCTCGCGCAGGACACCATCTGGATCTACAAGATAGGTATGGCGGAGAGACATGATGCCCAACCAGGAACCATAGGCTTTGCTAACTGCGCCATCTGTATCAGCGAGTAACGGAAATCTTAACCCTTCAGAATCACAGAATTCTGCATGAGAATCCACATCGTCTACACTGATCCCGACAATCGCCGCATGACGCTCTGCGTACTGGGGCAGATCTTGCTGAAATCGACGCGCTTCTAGGGTGCAGCCCGATGTGAAGTCCTGAGGATAGAAATACACCACAACCCACTGGCCGCGATAATCTGACAAAGAAATGTCACCATCTCCAACATTCGTTGGCAAGGTAAAGGCTGGGGCAGGTTGATTCAAGCTGGGCTGCTCACCCCCTAGAGCTTGGGCAGGAGCACCGGGCAGGATTAAAAAGACTATGAGACAGGCTGAAATCGCGATCGCAGCCACCTGGCACACTAGCTTGGAGACGAAGGAAACCATAGCCGACTCAAAATTTAGGACATGAGAAAAACTTAGCACAAGTTTACATTTAAGCAATTGTGCAACGTCAGGGGATATGGCAGCGGCACATTCTCCATCTCTTAACAAAAGCTCCAAAGCAATTCCACCTCATGACAAACGCTCCAAACCAAGAAGGCCGCTACGATTATCGCAGCGGCCTTCTTGCTATCTAACCTGTGTTTCAAAGTTGAATCTGACACATACCCCCAGGGGAATTCGAATCCCCGTCGCCTCCGTGAAAGGGAGGTGTCCTAGGCCTCTAGACGATGGGGGCGCGTAGGTGTCAGACCTTTACTAGGATACGTAACCAACCATGAAAATGTCAACCCCAAAATGTCAGAATTTTTAGCGTTCCCCTATTAGACTCTGAATTATGCCAAATCGCTAGAGTTGCGCAGGCGAATGAGCCGCCGCCGCATTTCGGGAGACGCGTCTGTATCTGCTAGCTGCTGAGCCGATACTTCTACTTCAATCTGTTCTAGGTACTCATCTGCCCCACAGGAGAAAGCATCTAGTAAGGTTTCTAGGAGCTGCTCGCGATCGCTCAAGACTCCTTTTTCCTCAATCAACCGGAATTTGAGATGAATCTCACAGTCATAAACACCCACTTCGGAGTTAACAGGTTGATAGTGTGCAGAACTAGATTTCATCGTCGGAAACGGCACTCCTGCGTAAGAGAGGATAGGGACAGCGTGAAGCGATTAGGGAGATCTCGTTGATTATGTTTGGGACACTTCGGATCAAATAAGAAATAATATGTCTTGAGATAAATAACGCATATTTTCAGCATCACTTAAGATTTAGCGCAGCTTAGTCTAATGTTCCCTAAATGCGAATTTGATCTGCTACATCTTAAAGTCAAATCGTTGAATAGTTAGAAACAGCACAACGGCTAATTTAGACTATTGGGATCAGGATCATTTAAGCGACGCTTGATAAAAAAAATCTGAATTTGCGGTTGAATGGATGATTCACTTGAGGGCATCACAAAGTGGATGTTTTGAACATAACACCATACTCGCTGCGCCAAAAGTAGAATATATAAAGTGTCTGTGAGGAGTTTGAGACTTCTTCACCATTACTTCAAATAACCACCCTCAAAT
>CASBQJ010000057.1 GCA_949127705.1 Synechococcales cyanobacterium PMM_0085 | reverse complement strand
GGGCATAAAACCCGCCAACTTCTGGCGCAGCGAGGATAAAGCCCAATTGGGAAACCGTATGAAAGGCCAGAATGCGCTTGGTATCTTTCTCGAAAACGGCATAGGATACGCCCAGCACCGCCGTTCCCACGCCAAAGATCCGCACGATCGGATCAATCTCTTCTAGCAGTAGGGCACACCTGACCAAGGGTAAGACTGCGGCTTTCACCACAACCCCAGACATTAAGGCAGAAACGGGAGACTCGGATTCGGAGTGGGTTAAGGGCAGCCAACGTCCCGAACCAAAAATCCCCCCCTTGACTAATAGCCCCAGACAAATCAGGGCAACCGCCTCTGGTGGTGCTCCACGCAACCCCACAAAATCGAAGGAATGGTGGGCTTTATAGACGAGCACTGCGCCCACCAAATAAAACAGCATCGAGACGTTGCTGATAAACAGATAGCGCAGCCCGACCCAGATGGCGCGATCGCTGCGGGGATAAACAATCAGGAGAAACGTCGCAATCCCTAAAACTTCTAACGCCACATACAGGCTCATAAAGTCTGTACAAGCCAAGGCCGCATTCACACTGCCATGCAGAATCAGCGTTTGGGCATAGAAAAACGGGGTCTTATTGCTGCTCCAGCAGTAAAGAATTACGGCTGCGGTCACCAGCCCATTCGTCAAGATAAAGAAGCCAGCTAAGGGATCGAGTAATAAGCTGACTCCAAAGTGATCCAATAACCTCAGGTTGATGGGCGATCGCGCGATGAATAGCTGGGCAGCGTAGGCAACTGAAACCAACGCCCCAAAGAGAGCGAGAGGGCGATCCAATCGAGGCAGTAAATAAATTAGAAACCCGATTAAAAACGGGAGGGCAATCCAAAGCAGCGTCAAACTGGTCATGGCATATTGCTTTTCTCGATCTCGC
Organism: Synechococcales cyanobacterium PMM_0085; assembly: GCA_949127705.1. Taxonomy (GTDB): domain Bacteria; phylum Cyanobacteriota; class Cyanobacteriia; order Elainellales; family Elainellaceae; genus CASBQJ01. The sequence continues at coordinate 1,810 of CASBQJ010000057.1, read as the reverse complement.
TGGTTTCCAGGGTGGGATTATTCTGAGCCAGCTTCATGACACCGGTCAGCATGAGAGCCTGAATCGACAAGCCAATGACGATCGCCGTCAAAATTACGGCCTGAGGTACTGGGTCAGCATACGCACCTTTTTGTGCATCAGCCACAATCGGAGTAAACAAGCCCTCACGCGCTGCTAAGACGACATAACACGCTACTACCCCAGTGCTCATAACATCCATGGAGATAATTTTCATCACCAGGTTTTTCTTGAAAATGATGCCGAAAAAACCCAGTAGGATTGTTAAAAATACAAACGCTTCTAACACCATGATTTATGTACTGTGCTACTTGAGAGGCAGGCTCTATAACCTGACAAAATGAACTTTCCAATCGCAGCTTGCTGCGGGGTGTCACCTCGCTATGCCTCACACACTTCGTGGGTCGGCTTCGCTCAACAGCGCCCTATCGGATGCTGTTCTACAAACCGCAGCAAGCTGCAGGGTATGTGACCCAGAGAAATTAGAGAAATCTAAATCTTTGGAAATTGAGGCAGTTTATTCTAATTCTTTTAATTGTACGCTAGGGTAGGTAGCAATGCTCACTTTCCAGTCCAGAAGAAAGGCACCATTTCCATAGAAAAATCTCTATATTCTTTTCAATGACTTGCATTTATCTAAGCCAGCAAGACCGTGCACTGAGTGCCATAAGCTGCCCAACAAATCGTTGCAGCGGCGGAACAGAGATTATAGAGAAGATCCGAAAGTTATCTGCCGCCGCTGAACTCAATCGTTGTGCCGCTTACATTTCGAGTTATGGTAGTTCCGAAAGTAATTTTTCAAGATAAAGTACTTTGTGTGTGGGACTGTGACTAGCATATTGAGCAGAGCAAACTCGATGTGAATTATTGCAAATATGCTAAATCAAGAGCAAACTCAACTGATTGCAATCCTGAGATCGCTCATCCAGCTTACAGAGGGCGAAGCGGCTCAAGCAGTTTGCTTATTTCAAACCCATACCTTGAACCGAAGTGAATTTTTCGTTCGTGCAGGGGATGTGCCTCAAGCGATTGGATTCGTACTCTCTGGCATTCTACGCTTATACTACGTTGATTCTGACGGCAATGAGTCTACGAAATCATTTTGTGCTGAAAATAGTTTTGTGGCGGCGTATAGCGCATTGCTCATGAGACAGCCTTCTCGACTTTTCATTCAAGCGCTGGAAGATGCCAAGCTATTGATTGCCGATTATTCAACTTATCGATCGCTTGCAGAATCTCAGATGAGCTTGCAGCAGTTGAATTGCAAAATTGCAGAATCTCTCTTCATCAAGAAGGAACGGCGGGAAAGCGCTTTTCTGTTAGATGATGCTAAAACTCGCTACCTCAGTTTCTTAGAGGAATATCCTGGGTTAGAAGCGCGGCTCAAACAATATCACATTGCCTCTTATCTCGGTATGACTTCAGTGACCCTAAGCCGGATTCGCACCCACCTAAAATCGCATTAACCTATGTTAATGCTTTCTCACAAGCTCCCGTTTAAGATGACTGGAAATGTCATGGACTGGAGGAAGTTGTGAAGACTGCTCACCATACCGTTCTGATTACAGGCGGAACATCAGGAATTGGATTGGGGCTGGCAAAACGGTTTCTGATAGAGGGGAATACTGTGATCCTTACAGGGAAAGATGCCCACAAAGCGGAAGCAGTGAAGCACGAATTGCCAGCACTGACTGTAGAGCTTGCTGACATGCGCGATCGCCCAGCGCTCGAAAAGTTGGTTTATCACTATCCTGATATCAACATCCTGATTAATAATGCAGGCGTTCAATAT
>CASBQJ010000056.1 GCA_949127705.1 Synechococcales cyanobacterium PMM_0085 | reverse complement strand
CTGCACATCACCATCGACACCGTGAAAAAGCACGTTCGCAATATCCACGCTAAGCGCGACGCCTTTCAGTGGGCGCAAGACTAGGAGTGGCCAACAGCCTTGGGGGTTTCCCCCAAACCCACAGCAGGGGACGAAGCCCGTCCCCCACACCCCCTCCGCAAGGGCGCATCGGTGAGGCTCAAGAGTCGCCTGCTGATCCAAACCGATAGCCTTTGCCATAGACCGTATGGATCAACGGCAGATCTCGCTTGGTTTCAATCTTGCGGCGCAGCAGCCGAATTTGAGCCGCTAATACATTACTGCTGGGCTGTTCACCCTCACCCCAGAGCTGCTGCTGAATTTGGCTGTGGGTGAGTAATTGATTGGGATGACGCATCAAATAAGCCAGTAGCTGACTTTCCTTTTCCGATAGCTCAATGGTGCGGCCTTGCCCATAGGCCACCTGATTGTCCAAATCCAGTTCTAGATCCTCCACCCGCAGCCGCGTATGGGTGATCCCTGGTTCTAGCGTCGGCGGACGACGAAGCAAGGCGCGCACCCGTGCCATTAACTCTCGCAGTTCAAACGGTTTAATTAAATAGTCATCGGCTCCCGCATCTAGCCCAGCCACGCGGTCGTCGATCGTGTCTTTGGCCGTCAGAAACAGTACAGGGGTGGTATCGCCCCGCGCCCGCAGCTGTTTGCAGATTTCTAGCCCATTTTGATGCGGCAACATCCAATCTAAAATCAGCAGGTCATACGCTCCGGCGATCGCCCGCTGACTGCCCTCTGCCCCATCGTGCGCCACATCAACTTGATACCCCTCTTTGGCCAACATTCGGCTCAGGGGATCGGTCAATTCCACTTCATCATCCACGAGTAGAATCTGCATGGAAGCTATTGTAATGTACGGCGTACGACTGCCGATTTAACTCCCAATTTAATATGGATCGTTTGATTGCGATTCCAACCACCTCTGACCTGAACCCTGACCTGAACCCTAGCTGGGAGCAGATGGCACAATGTGACGGATTGCCATTACTAGACCCGCAGCTACTCAAACGCCAAGCTGCCGATGCCCACTGGGCCTTGCTGCACGATCAATGCATCGCCGGACATTGCTCTCTTGGGTGGCGCGAGGTGCCGCCCGATCCCCACACCGCGCTAGGGCTAATTGGCCATTACAATGTGCGCGATGGTGAGGCGGCGCAGCGTCTGCTCGATCACGCCTGCGATCAACTGGCACAACAGGGCTGTGCGATCGCCATTGCGCCGATGGATGGCAATACCTGGCGACCCTATCGGCTATTGAGCCAGCGCGGCAGTGAACCTAGTTTTTTCCTAGAACCCGACAATCCAGACGAGTGGTGCGATCACTTCCGGAGTGCTGGCTTTACGCCGCTAGCCGACTATAGCTCTGCGCTCAATTCTCACCTAGTCGCCGATCCGCTACAGCGTGCTCCCCGCCTGTCAGCGGTTAGCGATCGCCTCTACCAGTCTGGGATTCGGGTGCGATCGCTGCTCAACCCGCAATCGTTCGAGTCAGAGCTAAAGCGGATTCACCAACTGGCGCTGATCAGCTTTCGCCGCAACCTGCTCTACACGCCTATTTCACAGGCCGAATTTATTGCTCAATACAGCCAAATTCAGCCGTATATTGCACCCGAACTAGTGCTGCTGGCCGAACACCAGGGGCAGCTAGTCGGGTTTTTGTTTGCCATTCCCAACTTGCTTCAGGCCAAACGCGGCCAACCCGTCAACACCATCATCATTAAAACAGTTGCGGTCTTGCCGGGGCGGGTCTACGCCGGACTGGGAAACTTGCTGGTGGCACACGTGCAGGCGATCGCCCATCAACAGGGCTACACCCGCGCTATCCATGCCCTCATGCACAACGCCAACAATTCAACTAACCTCAGTCAGCGCTATGCCCAAACCATTAGGAGATATACACTGTATGAAAAAATAATCAAAAAATAATCAAGGATGAAACTCTTTCGTCGGAACAAACCTAATGGGCACTGCCATGGCTTTACTGGCTTGCAGTGCCCCGCCCCTAAGCTAGTTTCGCACTACGTTTTGCACTACTTAGAGGCCACTTCAGGAGTCTGGTATGAACTTTTTAGGGCTTCAATAGCCTGAACCGATTGGCCTACCGCAGAGGCATTTAACCACCCGCTAAGTAGGGCATCGACTGAGAACAGACCGCCGCCGTTGACGGCAAAGAACAAGAAACAGGCGGCGTAAAGCATCGGCAGTTCTAGATAAGGGATGCTAAACCCTGCCACTTTGATGTGGTGGTACATGGCAACGGCCATCGTTGAAAGCAGTCCTAGAGCGGCTGGACGCGTAAACAAACCCAATGCCAGTAGCGGGGCGCAGCTGACCTCGGTTAGAGCAGCAACGTAGCTAAAGAAGATTGGAAACGGCAAGCCAATAACCTTAACGTAGGCTTCGGCGAAGCTGTTGATGTCTGCCAGCTTATCTAAGCCGTTGTGAATCATGACCAAGCCTGCCACCACGCGCAGAACAGTCCACGCCGCTTGGGACGGGTAAGTGGGCGAAAAAATTGGCTGCAAGACAGTCGTTAGCAAACTTGTAAGGCGCTGAGTGGTGCTCATAGGACGTAGAGGGATAGAAGGGTGGGATTTTAAAGTCAAGGGGCAGTGAAGGTAAACAAAAGATGCATGTCTTTGTTAAGTAATATAACAAAGATTAATTAATTTTAGTTAGGTCTTGGGGCAGGTTTTTTGCGTCAAATCTATTCGGCAAAGCAATTTCACTCGCACCGGAGGCGCTCCGCGCTCCGCGCAGGCAAGCCAATGTCCTACTCATTAATCTCTACTAATTAACGCGATGTGCAACTTTGCCGAACCCCCTCACCCTCACTTGTGTATACACGGTAGCTCCCAGAGCGGGAGAGGGCTTAAATCCTTCGGCATACATGAAAAGGGTGAGGGGAAACTTCGGGTTTCAAGTTAAACGAGGTTTATCTAGCCAATCACGCGGATCGATCGCACCAAAATCCGCATGATTTCATGGGGGTTGAGCGGGACGATGAGCTGTGAACCTGAGAGGGGAATCACCGGACTCCAGAAATTTGCTTCGGCATAGCGCAAATT
>CASBQJ010000055.1 GCA_949127705.1 Synechococcales cyanobacterium PMM_0085 | reverse complement strand
ATTGTAAAAGCAGAAGGATTGTAAAAGCAGAAGGATTGTAAAAGTAGAAGGATTGTAGAAGTAGAAGGACTGTAGAACTAGAAGGGACGCAGCCCTGACTCAGCTGTTACGTGTTGACCACCGCAACGAGGCCGAGTTGACGGTGACAGCACAGCACACTGGTTCTAATCCTACAAGCCTTCACCAGCAGCCTGATCGAGCAACCACCATGTCGTCCCCGCAGCGGTGATCAGCCGAGCCGGGTAGGTGTCATCATCGCCAATCGTTGCAAATATCTGGCGCAGCGCTGGTTGCTTATTGACTCCCGCCACTAAAAATAAAACATGGCGCGCTTGGTTAATTAAGGGAGCTGTAAACGTGAGCCGTGGCTGCCCGCCCTTTTCACCCACCGTGATCAGGCGATCGCGCACCTGGAGGGCGGCAGTATGGGGAAACAGGGAAGCGGTGTGGCCGTCATCGCCGATCCCCAGCAGCACTAGGTCGAGGGCAGGAAACTCTCCAGGGGCAACCTGGAAAAAATCTTGCAGCTGCTGTTCGTGCTGCAAGGCTGCCACGGCGGGGTCAGCCGGACTGGTCTGCATGGCATGAATATTCGCCGCCGGCATAGCGACGTGATCCAACCAAGCCGCCCGCGCCATGCCTTCATTGCTATCGGGATGGTCGGCTGGGACATAGCGCTCATCGCCCCAAAATACATGGATTTTGTCCCACGGCAACGATTGTTGGGCGATCGCCTCGTATAGGGGCTTGGGCGTACTACCCCCCGCCAGAGCCATACTAAAGCGACCCCGCTCGGCGATCGCCGTCCTAGCCTGCTCGATCACCAACTCCAAGGCTCGATTGACCACAGCAGCGACATTGGGCAACACTTCTACATTTCGGCTCATGGACTTAAAACCCCCTGTATATAGATTGCAAACACTAGATTGCCAACACGTTAGCATCAGACCCGTTGATCAAACCCACCAATGGCGTTTAGATAGGGGTGAGGTGGCGTTACCTGACCCAATTGCCTTCCCAGGACTACCCTCATGGTGTTTAATTGACCTTTGAGGCCCATAGGGTATTTTCTAAAGGGTGTTTTTTAACATCAATCCACATTCTGTCGAAAGACCTGCGCAGTTGGCGATTTTTTATGACTTCACTCAAAGCTCCCGGTAGCCGTCCAATCACTCCCTTCATCTCTCGTGCTCTGAAGACGGTAGGAGTGATTATCACGCTATCGGTTTTGCTCGATTTTATCGTGCTCTCTATCCCCTATCAACTGCTCGATCGCCAATGGCAGCTTGGCTTTGCAACGCAGGTTGTAGATCGAGGTATTGTGCCTCTAGTGGGGTTAGCCCTCCTGTTCACAGGCTACTGGGTCGATAGCACATCTGGGCAACCGCGAGAGCGCCCAGCCTGGTGGAAGAACCTGCAACTCTGGGCGGCGATTCTAGCTAGCGTGATGGGATTGATGTACATTTTGATCTTTCCGCTACACCTCAACAATGTGCGGCTGAACGGTGCAACGATGCAAGAGCGAGTCGGCAAAGAGGCGGAACAGGCCGAAACCAAACTGAATCAGCAGCTTTCAGGAGCGCTTCAGCAGCAGCGTGCCCAAATTGCCCAACTGCTAAATGCGTCTGACGCTCAGTTGGATCAAGCCGTCCAGGCCAACCAATTGAGCCAGCCCGAAGCCGAACAAATTAAGTCGTTTAAGAAAAGTCCTGAATCTGTGGGGCCGTTTTTAGAAAAGCAGGCGCAAACCCTGCAAGCAAAAGGGCAAACAGAAATTCGCAGTCGCAAAGAAGACGCCCAAAAAGCAGCTCAAACCGAATCTCTCAAGTCTGGACTGCGCATTGGCTTGGGTAGCCTGTTGCTGGCAGTCGGCTACATCATTGTGGGCTGGACAGGGTTGCGGGTGATGGAGTAGAACCGAAGTAGTGCCTAAATCGTGGCGCAATCGACAGGCCATCGTCAGACTCCGCAGCTGCCCTGATGTTTTCGATCTACATCCTGACTTACAACGAAGAAATCGATCTGGCTGGGTGTATCGAATCAGCCCTGCTATCCGACGATGTGGTGGTGGTCGATTCCTACAGCCGCGATCGCACCCTAGAAATTGCCAGCCGCTACCCCATCCGGGTGGTGCAACATGCCTTTGAGAGCCATGGGCGGCAGCGCACCTGGATGCTAGAGCAGGTGCCGCCCCAGCACGAGTGGATCTACATTCTAGAAGCCGACGAACGCATGACCCCTGAGCTGTTTCAGGAATGCGTTCAGGTGATTCAAAGTGACCAATCTGTAGGCTATTACGTGGCCGAGCGTGTCATGTTTATGGGCACCTGGATTCGCCACAGCACCCAATACCCGCGCTATCAGCTGCGGCTGCTGCGCCACGGCAAGGTTTACTTTGACGACTATGGCCATGCCGAGCGCGAAGTCTGCGACGGGGCAACGGGCTTCTTGCAAGCCACCTATCCCCATTACACCTGCAGTAAGGGATTTGAGCGCTGGATTGAGAAGCACAACCGCTATTCAACCGATGAAGCGATCGAAACTGTTCGTCAGCTCAGTCAGGGCAGCGTTCCGTGGCGATCGCTTTGGTTGGGCAAGTCAGAGGTGGAGCGGCGGCGCGCCTTGAAAGACCTGTCGCATCGTCTGCCCTTGCGCCCCCTAGTGCGATTTCTCTACATGTACCTAATTTTGGGCGGCTGGCTAGAGGGGCGCGCCGGGTTTACCTGGTGTACGCTGCAGGCATTTTATGAATACCTGATTTTGCTGAAGGTTTGGGAAATTCAGCAGGGTGAGTCTGGCCATACATCTGGCCACACATCTGGCTCAACTTAAAATTCGCCAACCGTGTGAGCATCGTACTCATGCCCAAGGCTTTTGCTTAGACTTCAACATCAACCTTTACAAAACTTACGAATATGAGGGATAACAGACTAAGAGCGATCGCCCATGCGCTCCTGCTTTTACCTGTCGCTTTGAGGCTCGCTAGGCGTTGAATCAGCCGTGTGAGTTTTGTGGATGAGGCTGAAGCTGGTAGATTGGAGGTTTAAGAGAACAACGGGTGGGTTGAGTAGAGTTTGGAGTGATTCGATTCGGTTGGATTTTCCGGTTCATCTCATCTGTCCATTGACTAGGAGACTAGGTTGTCTGTTATTCACCGCATCAAGCAAGATTTGAAGAGCGATTTGATCGCCGGGTTGCTAGTGGTCATCCCCCTGGCAACCACCATTTGGCTGACCATCACCATTGCCAGCTGGGTGATCAACTTTTTGACCCGCATTCCCAAGCAGATCAACCCCTTCAACGACTTGCCGCCCCTGCTGGGAGATGTCCTCAACCTGGCGACAGGGTTTGCTGTGCCGCTGGCGTTCATTTTGCTCATTGGGCTAATGGCGCGCAACATTGCAGGTCGCTGGCTGCTAGATCTAGGTGAACAGATTCTCCAAGCCATTCCCTTGGCCGGGTCGCTGTACAAAACCCTGAAGCAGCTACTAGAAACCCTGTTGCGCGAGTCGAATAACAAGTTTCGGCGCGTGGTTTTGGTGGAATATCCTCGCCAGGGAGTGTGGTCGGTTGGATTTGTCACGGGTGGCTTTACGCCTGCGGCTTCGGTGCAAATGCCAGATTCCATGCTGAATATTTTTATCCCGACCACGCCGAACCCCACCACGGGCTGGTACGCGATCGTATCGGAAACCGACGTGCTTAATCTGGCGATGTCGGTAGAAGATGCCTTTAAGCTGGTGGTGTCGGGTGGGATCGTGGGTCCCAATATGGGCGCTGCCTTGGCGGTTGGAGACTATGCTGCCGCAGATTATAGCGATCGCCGGTTAGAGCCAGCCCTAGAGCCGCCGCTACCCGACATTAAACGGCAGGCATATTCGCTGTTGTCGGATGAAGAGTATGGGGAAAGAGGGTAAAGCTATCCCAAATTCTTGACCAAGCCCGTGACTTTTCTACCCACTCCTCACCCTTTTTCCCATGCAAGCCCGTCGAATTGCTCGCGAATTGGCTCTTTTGAGCATTAGCCAGCTGCCTACAACGCCCGAAAAGCTAGATGTTCAGACCTTCCAAAATGTGGCTCTAGCCTCAGTCCGAACCCTAACGGCAGAGGCACACGATACGCTCGAAACGGCGGCGGCAGAGCTAGAACGGGGCAGCGATCGCCTGCTCAGTAGCGAAACCCACGCCGTTGACGCCAAAAGTGCTCGAGTCATGGTACAAGAGGCGATCGCCCTGACCCAAGCTGCGATCAATCGCTTAGGGATCGCGGTCGAGCTACCCGAATTAATTCAGCTGGCAAACCAGCAAGATGTGCGCGACTACACCCTTGACCTGCTCAAAGTGGTAAACAGCAACCGAGAAGCGGTCGATTTGAAGCTATCAACGGCGATGGTAGACTGGCAGCTGCATCGGTTACCCCGCATCGACCGCGATATCTTGCGCATTGCGGTTACAGAAATGATGTTTATGGAGATTCCCGACCGGGTGGCGATCAACGAAGCGGTCGAGTTGGCCAAGCGTTACAGTGATGACGAAGGCCATCGGTTTATTAATGGTGTGCTGCGTCGCGTCGTTGAACAGGCTAGGGCTAGGTAGGCCGACTACTGTAAGCGAAGCAGCTACCCGTACGCGCAGAAACTACCGTAAGCTAAAACTATTTGGGTGCTGTTTAGGCGCTAGTGGTAAGGGTTATGTCGTCTTTTAATTGGTTTAATCGCCAGTACGATGCGCAATCGGCTGAGCCAGGTTCTGAAGCGGAACCGTCAGGGATAGAGAGTTCAGCTGCAGCTGAAGCCGCGCCAGAGGAGTCCACTGAAGCCGCTCCGGCGATCGCGCAGGATGTATTGGCGTGGGCAAAAATAGCGCAGCAAAATATCCAAAAGCGCAAAGCAGAAGCGGCGGCGGCGGCAGCGGCACTAGCCCCTGACATAGACATCGCCGCTGCCAATTCTGTGCACCCCGTGGCGGCGATCGCCTCCCCTGAAGTACCCAGCCCTGAAGTATCCAGCCCTGAAGCGCCGCCTGCGCTTCTCGAAACCCAGCCCGAAACCCAGCCCGATAGTGAAGCAGACGCAGAAGCAGAACCTGAAGCCGCAGTCCTACCGTTCTGGGCGCGGGCAGAAGCAGAGCGGCAAGAGCGACTAGAGCGGCTAAACGCAGAAGCTCTAGCGACGGCAGAACCTGAAGTGACACCAGAGGCCGCACTAGAGCCAACCGATATCGGGCTAGATGAAAACTTTCTCTGGTCGGCGCAGGTGTTAGCGGCGCAGGGGCGGCAGGCCGATCAAGTCGATCTAGAAGAAATTACCTGGCTGAATCGACTGCGCCAAGGACTAGACAAAACCCGTCGCAGCCTGATTAACCAACTGCGGTCGATTGTGGGGCAAGGGCCGCTCAACCAAGATGCCGTCGTCGAAATTGAATCGCTGCTGCTGCAAGCCGACGTGGGCGTGGCCGCCACCGACTACATTATTGAAGCGCTGCAACGTAAGCTGCGCCAAGACGCCCTCCCCCCTGATGAGGCGATCGCCTACCTCAAAGAAATTCTGCGGGGCATGTTAGACAATCCGGGCGGTAAGCCGATTGCTCCCAGCTTTGCCCCCGACAAGGGCAGTCTCAACATTTGGCTGATGACGGGTGTGAATGGAGCTGGTAAAACCACCACGATTGGCAAAATTGCCCACATTGCCCAAAAGTCTGGCTACAAAACCCTAATTGGCGCTGCCGATACGTTCCGGGCGGCGGCGGTGCAGCAAGTAAAAGTGTGGGGCGATCGCAGCAACGTAGACGTGATTTCTAACCCCGGCAAAAACACCGATCCCGCCGCGGTGGTGTTTGACGCCATCACAGCAGCGCAAGCTCGACACACCGAACTGCTGCTATTAGATACCGCAGGCCGCTTGCAAAACAAGAAAAACCTGATGGATGAGCTGAGCAAAATTCGCCGAATTATCGACAAAAAAGCGCCCGAAGCCCACATTGAATCGCTGCTGGTGCTCGATGCCACCCTGGGGCAAAACGGGCTGCGGCAAGCCGAAGTGTTTGCTCAGGCGGCTCAGCTGAGTGGCGTTGTGCTCACCAAGCTAGACGGCACCGCCAAAGGTGGGATCGCTCTGGCCGTTGTGCAGCAGTTGGGTTTACCGATTCGCTTTATTGGGGCCGGCGAAGGGATTGAAGACCTGCGTCCCTTCTCCAGTTACGAATTCGTGGAAGCGCTCTTGAGCGGCTAATCTACCTAAGGATTAATCTACAGGTTCCCGCCTTATGCTTTATTATCGGGAAACATAACAATTTCCTCGCCCTTTAGCATAGCTCCTTTAAATTAATTTCTGTATGGTAGCTCAGGTTTCCAGCACTGAGGAATTCCTACTTCTAGCCCAAATTGCGGAGCAAAACCAAGAAGCCCTATCGGTGCTTTACGATCGCTACGCTCGGGTTTTGTATGCGGTTGCCTTCAAAATACTGGGTTCTGTCGAAGAGGCTGAAGAAGCCGTACTAGACGTATTTAGCCAGGTTTGGAAAACGGCAGGTCGCTACGACGCCAAGCGCAGTCGGGTAGACGCTTGGCTGTTTATGCTAGTGCGCAGCCGCTCTCTAGATCGACTGCGAGTATTGCAGCGTCTTGGCAAAGTGGTGAAGTCATCTACCGAAGCGGCCAAAATAATGCCGACCGCACAGATCTCAGACCCTGAAGCCGACGTATTAATTAATGAGCGTCGCGATCGCGTTCTAACGGCAATGCAACAATTGCCCGAGGAACAGCGTCGTGTGCTAGAGCTAGCCTATTACCAGGGTTTAACTCACCTCGAAGTGGCGACCCTCACGGGTAAATCTCTGGGTACGGTTAAAACGCGTATCCGATTAGGCTTGAGCAAATTGCGACAGGTGCTAGATCCTTTAGATTAGGAGTGCTGTGACAGATACCATTCGGTTTTCAACCGTCGTCTTTCAAGTCGTACCCGCTGTGACATATTGCTGCTCGGGCTCAAGCTAGGATAGAGCAAGATACATTTATAGACTATGAGCGACGAACTTTGCCCTTGCGATCTAGTGACCTTAGATGCCTTTGATCTGTTGAGCGATACTGAACGTCAGGGGATGCAGAGTGATTTGGTAGACTGTCCTGAATTAGAGGAAGAATTAGCAGATTTTCGCAGAGCGGTGGCAACAATTGCGTACACTGCGCCGGCTATTCCTTTAGCTGCTAGTCTTAAGGGTCGCTTGTTTGAGCGGATTAATGCTGAGCAGATTGAGTCAGAGGTTGAGTCAGAATTAACGCCAGCGGCGGCAGAGGATTTTAGCCTCCAGAATGCTACGACCGCTGAACCGATGAATCAGTCCACGGCTGTGGTAAATTCTCCGCTGGGTCAGGTAAAAAATGCCTTCCAGCTAGCAAATATCCTGCTGCGTCAGGCGACCAGTGGCGATCGCCTGACCGTTCGGTCGCAAAGTTTAGCTTGGCAGCCCCATCGAATTGTAGGGGTATCACTGGCAATTCTGTATCTAGATTTGGCTAAGCGAGAGGCAACAGCATTGGTGCGCGCCGAGCCAGGGGTGCAATATCCGCTGCATCGCCACACCACAGATGAAGAAATTTATATGTTAGAAGGCGATTTGGTAGTGGATGGTGTGACCTATAAAGTGGGCGATTACATTCGCTCTAAATCGACCTCAAATCATTCTCCTTCAACGGTAGGCGGCTGCATGTTTTTGGTGCGGGCGTCGATCGACAATGAATATTTTGACGATTTACGGTTGCAAGACTAGGCGGCTGGCGTGGTGCAATTACAGCGATTGGCGATCGCCCCCTCCCAACTGCTGCCGCCCCACCTCAGTCTGACGCCAGAGCAACATCATTACCTGTGTCGCGTCTTGCGGCTGGGGGCTGGCGATCGCTTCATTGCAATGGATGGGCAAGGGCACTGGTGGCTGGCCGAGCTAGGTGCCGATGGCAGTCAGGCTCAGGTGTTAGACCAATTGCCTATTCAACATGAGCTGCCGATTGCCGTTGTGCTGCTGGTGGCGATGCCCAAAGGCAACGGCATGGATGATATTGTGCGGCAGGCCACCGAACTGGGCGTGGCGGCGATTGTGCCGATTCTCAGCGATCGCACCCTACTCCAGCCTAGCCCGCAAAAGCTAGACCGCTGGCGACGCATTGCCCAAGAAGCGGCAGAGCAGTCTGAACGTCAGATGATTCCTGAGCTGTTTGAGCCGCACCCGTGGTCTCAAGCTCTATCCCGCTGGCATCAGGCTAATGCAGACGCCTATCTCTGTGAAGCCCGGGGGAACTATCTCCCCTTCCTAGATGTGCTACAGTCTCGACGACATCCATCCCAGCTCCCAATGTTGCCTAATAGCACCATTGTCCTTGCCACTGGCCCAGAGGGAGGCTGGACAGAATCGGAAAGTGCAGCGGCGATCGCAGCGGGCTACACTCCGGTTTCACTGGGGCGGCGGGTGCTGCGAGCGGTGACGGCTCCCCTAGTGGCACTTGCTCTGATTGCCGCCAGCTTAGAATCATCCTGCGCTCCTTGAACAGACCCTTACACCAACAGCACTACGTATGGCGAGTATCTACTACGTTTCGGGAAAAGGCAGCGATCGCCACACGGGATTAAGTAAAAAACAGGCATTTCGCACCTTTGAACCCGTCCAAAACGTGCTGAAAGCGGGCGATACAGTCTACGTGATGAACGGGACCTATACGAACCCAAATCCAGCCAGCAGTATCGTCTCGATCAAAAACCTACAGGCTAACGCCACACAGCCGACTACCATCAAAGCCTATCCCAGGCATACCCCCATCCTGCAAGCCAATCGCAATAACTGGAACGCGGTTAGCATTACCGGGTCTTCGCATGTGGTGATTGAAGGGCTGACGATGCTCGGTGCCCGCGATCAAATTACCCTAGACTATGCGCTGGCCGAAAAAGACAATCGCACCAATCCAGCGACGTCAGGCAATGGGGTGCAAGTTACCTATATTGAGGGTCCCAACAAAACAGCAGCGGAGAAAATTCATTCTACTCATGTCACCATTCGCCATAACGCTGTGTCTAATTTCCCAGGCGGTGGGATTGCCACCACAGAAGCAGACTACGTAACGATTGAGAACAATGTCGTGTCTGGCAATGCGTACTATTCGCCCTACGGCACCCAAGGAATTACCCATTTACGGCTGTGGGATTCGGATGCCAATACAACAGCCTACAAAATTATTATTCGAGGCAATACGGTCTTCGATAATGAGCAGAAGGTACCTTGGTTTAGAGGTGGCGGCAAGCTCACCGAAGGGCATGGCATCATGCTAGACACCGCTTCAAATCGGGAGACAACGGGCATCGCCTATCGAGGTAGAGCCTTAATTGCTAACAATGTGGTCTACCACAATGGTGGTTCTGGGATCAACATTTTTGCAGGCTCAAATCCTGTTGATGTGGTTAACAATACAACCTATGAAAATGCTAAAACTCTAACTAAAAGCGGAGAGATTTCATTCAACTATTCACAGAATGGACGGGCTTATAACAATATTATGTCTGCCCGACCTGATCGAGCTGCAAATAATATTAATCAATCTACCAATATTATTTTCAGCTCTAATTTGGTTAACAATATTCCGGGATTCCAAGCATCGGATTCGCTAGCTGTTGGCGCGCTGCCCAACCTGCTGAACCAAAATCCGCGCTTTGTAGATGCGGCTAACGGCAATTTCATCCTGCAAGCGAACAGCCCTGCGATCAATGCTGGAATTGCCAAAGGCGCTCCTCGCCAAGACAAGTACGGTGCTGTTAGGGAT
>CASBQJ010000054.1 GCA_949127705.1 Synechococcales cyanobacterium PMM_0085 | reverse complement strand
CGTTTCTTGCTGCCGCACCGCTTCCGTAGTCAGAATGTTCAGCAGATCTGCTGTCCACTGCTCAACGGTTTCAGCCTCACCCTCTGCCATTGCCAACGTCCAGGTCAGCTGCGCCTCAGTTTCGTGCCCTTGCAGGAGCCGCGCTAAACCCAAATACCAATAGGGCGTTACGGTAGCTGGATCTTGCTCTATTAACTGCTCAAACAACACCGCCGCCGTCCCATATTCTTCCTGCTGCCAGCACTCTAGCGCCTGCTGTTGCAAATTGCTCTGGGCTAGTGGGATAAAACCAATTTGCGACTCGTTCATGGTTAAAAACGGGGGGGAAGGTAAAAGCAATCTATCGATCAACATAAAAACTGCCAGCGACCGAAGTCTACTGGCAGCCCTTAAATGCTTGATGTTCAAGGTTTGACGGTTCAAAACCTTTACTAAAACAAAGAGCTTCGGCATCGCGTCGAGACTAAAAGCCACTCAGCGTCTTTAGCCTTAGTGCTTTACGAAAATTATAGGCAAGCAGTACCAGAAATAGTAGGAGGTAAGCCAGCGGTACCTTCACAGAGTAGAGCCAGCGTGGTAGCGGTGCCGTCAGTGGCAGTCGCAATCCACACCTTGCCTGCATAGCCTTTTAGCACACCCTTTGGAGTAGCAACTGTGGAGGCAACAGACGCAGTTGCAGCACCCGCTGCACTAGAAGCATAGGTGTAGTTAGAGGTGTTGCTGATACCGAGTTCCAGGCTGCTGAGAGCACCAAAGGCCGATTTCTCTAGGTAATAAGCCTGTTGACCCCGGTTGATGGAACCTACGTAGGTTTGGGCTTCAGCCTGTTTGGCTTTGTTGGCCTGGTTAAGGAAAGAAGGCAGGGCAATGGCAGACAGAATACCAATGATAATAATAACCACCAATAGTTCAATTAGGGTAAAACCCTCGTCTGCCTTTTTTTTCTGGGCGAGATGTTGCAGAAACTTTGCTTGTAATTCGGTTTTCATAGAAACTGTGACTCCTTTGAGGTGCGCGGTACTGGACTTCTAACTCCTATATATAATTTGCCCAACTCCGTGAGGTTTAATATCACTCTCTATATTTTTTTGTTAGGTAAGCAGCCTTAGGCTTGACGCGATCGCCCGTCATTTGCTTAAACCAGGTGCCGTGGGCTTCACCCCCACAGGATGTATCACCTTACCCGGCCTCGATCAAAACATAGAGAAACGCATCGAGACGGTTGAGCAGTTGGGTCACTGTTGCAAACGCCGTATCGGGACTAATGACAGCTAGAGTAATGGGATCAACCGGATGCAACGTCAGGTGGCGTTGCACCAGAGCGGCGACGGGTTGAGGGGCGTCCCACAGCGGCAGCAAGCAACCTGCCGATACCGCGTCTAGTCTCACGTCTCCCATGGCGGGCAGGTCGATGTAGCGGGTGAATTCGAAGGGCTGGGCTGTCTTCAGGCATTCAACCAGCGCGGCTCGAATCGCCTCAGATTGGAGCTGAGGATGCAGATGAACCGTGGCGGTCTGCCAGTCTGCTGCGTCCCATTGATCGACAGGAGTGCTCGAATCAGCGTCTGCACGAGTACACCAAAAGTCCATCAGGCGATTGACCGGATGGAGCAATTCGTACAGCCGCAGCTGGTCGCGGGGTGCTGCGGCCATTAAACTCATGCCCCAAAAGGCAGGCAGGTTTTCGGAGTCTTGAAATAGGTCGGGCACTTGCCAGTGTCGCCAATTCACCATGCTGAGCAAATCTAAGCCCGTTTGGTCTAACAGCTCAAATAAATCGACCATGCTGAAGCCCTTGTCGCCCAGCAATAAATAGTTGACCATGACGTTGCCTTCATAGGCGGGCAGCGCGTGCTCTGGTCGCCAGGTCTGATCTCGCAGCTTCACGTTGGGCTTCAGCGCTTGCATGGTTTCGATCACGGCTTTAATTTCTGCATCGCCGGGGCTGCCGTCCATTAATCCCAGCAGTTTAAACACTTTTTGTGCCCGGTAAAAGCCGTCGCGCTGCAAGGCATTGTGCAGGTTGGCGCGGATAATCCCCGTGGGCTTGAGGACGGCGTTCATGGCCTGCAAGCCACCGAGAGTATCGGGCAGCAGGTAGAGCACTTCGTCGCAATTGATGTAGTCAAATTCCAACCCTAAACTGGGCAGGTCTTCGATCGTCATGGCGTGAAATTCGGCGTCTTTGAACCCGTGATACTTTAGCCGCTGACGGGCTAGCTTAATCGATTCGGGGGATAGGTCAATGCCGACAATTTTGGCTCCTGGGTTGGCGATCGCCAGCGTCAGAGCCGCATATCCGGTTCCACATCCGGCATCTAAAATGACTTTGTCGCGGGTGGAAACAACGCGGCGATCGCGCAAGTAGTAGGGCGTGACCAGGCTATGGATAAAGAGCTGGTTGTAGTCGTCTTGGGGCGACTGCTCTAATGGGTTGCGCGGGTAGGGGGCATTGTCGAATTGGGCGCGGATATGGTCGAGCAGCATGGGGAAGAAAGGATAAGGGATGAATGGAAATGGGTGATTTTTTAAGTCATTAGTAGAAGACGGCGCAAGTTTAGCTATCGTAGGGCGGGCATCTTGCCCGCGCAGGCTGGAAGCCTGCACTACGAACGGTAGGTAGATTTACGCCTCAGACTATTAGGACGTAGAGGCTTTGTTCTAGTTGGGTGATGAGGTGTTTGACATGGTCGGTGGCGATCGCCAGGGTCATGGGTGCGAGGGACGGGAACTGGACGGGGTTGAGGCTGAGGTAACGGTGGGCGATCGCGGTGATGGGCTGCGGTGCCTCCCACAGGGGCAGCAGGGCGGCGGCTTGGTTGCTGCTGAGGGGGATGGGTGTCCCGGCGGAGATGGGAATGTAGGGGCTGAAGCTGAAGGGTGTGGCGGTTTGGCAGCAGGTCAATAGGGCTTGCCGGATGGAGTCGTGCTGGAGCTGGGGATGTAGGGTAACGGTGGCCTGTGGCCAGTTAGGGGATTGCAGGGGGTGAGGCGGAGTGGGGCAACCGGGCTGGATGCACCAAAAGTCGATCAGCCGATGCACGGGGTTGAGCAGTTCGTAGAGG
>CASBQJ010000053.1 GCA_949127705.1 Synechococcales cyanobacterium PMM_0085 | reverse complement strand
TACAACACACTTGACACAATTATGTGTGCATCCATTGCTAAATATTAAATTCGCTTAAGCCCTAATTGGCAACCACTTAGACATCGGAATTCATTGATACTTTACGGATTGGTTCCGTAACCTAGGTTGTTTAAAACTTCATTAAAGATTTGAGCGTTTATCCGTATTTATACTTAGAAACTTGGGATATGTTTCTAGGGCAGGCTGGTTTGCGGTGTTTTGAGTCAAGGGGGTCGGAGATCTTGAGTGATGTCGGTTGCAGTCTTTGACGATCGAGACCCGCGATTAGGCGATTACCGCTGGCAGTCCGATCGCTAAAGCCAGTGGGTTTACACGAATTGCTATAAAATTTTTACAAGGTTAGATACAAGCACCTGCTTGATAGAGGCGGTGGGCAAGTTTGGGCTGGATGCAGCTGGAACGTTCTCAAGCTGTACGTTGGGCGATCGCCATTCCAGCCCATTGAGCCGAGCTGACGGGTTTATCCATACCTTGTTAGATGTGTTGAAATAGTTGTTATGAAGTCTTACTTGGCTGCTGCCATCCAAATGAACAGTGTGCCTGACCTGGATAAAAATCTGGCTCAGGCAGAAGATTTGATTGACCTAGCTGTGCGTCAGGGCGCTGAGCTAATTGGATTACCCGAAAACTTTTCATATTTGGGTGATGAGGTCGCCAAAATGGCCCAAGCCGAGGCGATCGCCCAAGCTAGTGCCAAATTTTTGAAAACAATGGCGCAGCGGTATCAAGTGACGCTGCTAGGAGGTGGCTTCCCAGTGCCCACCAGCGGCGGCAAGGTTTACAACACAGCGCTACTGATCGGGCCAGCCGGAGAAGAGCTGGCGCGGTACGAAAAGGTTCATTTGTTTGATGTCAACCTACCCGATGGCAATACCTACCAAGAATCGGAGACAGTCTTAGCCGGGGTGCAGCTACCGTCTGTCTATCCATCGAAAGATCTAGGCCACCTAGGTCTATCAGTTTGTTACGATGTCCGCTTTCCAGAACTCTATCGCCACCTGTCACAGATGGGGGCTGAAGTTTTATTTGTTCCAGCCGCCTTTACGGCCTATACGGGTAAAGACCACTGGCAAATTTTGCTGCAAGCGAGAGCCATCGAAAATACTTGCTATGTGATTGCACCCGCCCAGACGGGTCGGCACAACACGCGGCGGCAATCGCATGGCCACGCCATGATTATTGACCCGTGGGGCATTATCTTGGCAGAGGTAGAAGATAAGCCAGGGGTGGCGATCGCTTCAATTGAGCCATCGCGGTTGGATCAGGTGCGCCGTCAAATGCCCTCTTTAGATCATCGTGTTTTTGTCTAGCTAAGGTTTTGCAGAGCTAAATGGATGGGGGAGCAGAAAATGTTTAGATTTATTCAACTACTCGGTTGAAATCTATACCGTATTTTGCGGAGAACCCTGTAGAGTGTACAGGACGAGTGTTGTTGAATGCATGGTTGCTTTGATAACGGCGATCGCCTTCCCCTTTCCGGCGATTCAATCAATTTCTGCCCTCAGCAAGATTTTTCTGCTTGCGGCTGAACCTGCTGCAGACGAAGCACCCTTGGTGCTAGCAGGTGTGCTCCTAAGTTTGATCGTGGTTTACCTGGCGGCAAAAATCGGCGGAGAATTCTGCGTACGGATTAATTTGCCCTCCGTATTAGGAGAATTAGTCGGTGGCGTGGTTGTGGGGGTTTCGGCTCTCAACCTCCTCGTGTTTCCCGGCGGAGAGACGACCGCCGCCAATTCCTTGATCATTCAATTTCTTCAAACGACTGCTGGGCTAAGTCCAGAATCGGCTCTAGGCGTTTTTCAAGCTGAAAGTGAAGTCATTTCTGTTTTGTCAGAAATTGGTGTCATCATTCTGCTGTTCGAGATTGGCTTAGAGTCAGATTTAAAGGAATTGCTGCGGGTCGGACCGCAGGCCGCTGTCGTCGCCGTGGTCGGGGTAGTAGTTCCCTTTGCGGCTGGAACTGTTGGGCTAATTGGTTTATTCGGTGTTCCCACGATCCCGGCTGTCTTTGCTGGCGCGGCGCTGACGGCTACCAGTATTGGCATTACAGCCAAAGTATTAGCAGAGCTTCAGCGCCTCAGCTCCGCCGAAGGGCAAATTATCATTGGAGCGGCTGTGCTCGATGATGTTTTGGGCATTATTGTGCTGGCCGTGGTGGCTAGCTTGGCCAAAACTGGAGAAATTGAAGTTAGCAACGTCATTTACTTGATCATCAGCGCCGCCGTCTTTTTAGTCGGGTCTATTCTTCTAGGTCGCTTGTTGAGTCCATACTTTGTGGCGTTGGTCAATCGACTGCAAACACGCGGACAGCTGCTAATTTCGTCCCTCATTTTCACCTTTACGCTAGCCTACATCGGGGATGTGATCCATCTAGAGGCGATTTTGGGCGCGTTTGCCGCTGGCTTAATTTTGGCAGAAACTGAAAAGCGCAGTGAATTAGAAGAACAGGTGCTGCCCATTGCCGACATGCTAGTGCCTATTTTCTTTGTGGTGGTGGGTGCCCGCACCGATGTCAGCGTATTAAATCCGATTAATCCTGACAATCGCGAAGGACTAATTATCGCAGCATTCCTGATGGTGGTCGCTTTCTTTGGGAAGTTAGTCACAGGTCTGGCGGTGTTTGGCAAACCCAACATTAACCGACTGGCCATTGGCGTGGGGATGATTCCCCGAGGAGAGGTAGGACTGGTGTTTGTGGCGGTTGGTTCTGCTACTGGAGTGCTCTCCAAAGCATTGGAGGCCGCCATTATCGTGATGGTGATTCTAACCACGTTTGTCGCTCCAGCCTTGCTGCGAGTTGTCTTTAAAGACGATCC
>CASBQJ010000052.1 GCA_949127705.1 Synechococcales cyanobacterium PMM_0085 | reverse complement strand
TTACCCAATGACTGAGGCAGCGTTGAAACAATGCTGACAAAAATTAGAAGCGAGGCACCATTGCCAACCCCACGCTCTGTAATTAACTCACCCACCCACATCACAAACATAGAACCAGCGGTCAGCGCCAGCACCGTCTGCGCAATGAAAGCAGGGCCTGGATTTTCAGCAAACTGGTTAATAAAAATAGACAACCCGGTACCCTGGAGAACGGCCCAGCCCGCCGCAACATACCGGGTCACTTGAGCAATCTTGCGTCTACCCGCCTCACCCTCCTCTTTTTGCAGCTTTTCTAAGCTAGGAAGAGCAGCGGTCAAAAGCTGCAAGATAATAGATGCATTAATATATGGCAAAATTCCCAGAGCAAAAATGCCCAGGGTTGAAAGTCCGCGTCCAGTAAATGTGTCTAAAAAGCCGATAATTCCGGCTAGAACGCCACTTTGCGTCGCGGCCTGAAAGGCTACTCGGTCAATGCCGGGAATTGGGATATGCACCCCTAAACGCACCAGAAGTAATATCCCAATGGTGACAAGCAGCCGCCCTCGTAACCCGGCTGCTTGAGCCATCTGCACAAAGGTTTCTTGGGCAGTCGGAGTCTTGTCTCGAACCATAATGAAGGTACCTCTACCTGTGTGGGCGATCGTATAAATGGCAGCCTCTCACCGCCAAATGCTCTGCCCCTTCAGGCAGGGTTACCCCGGCGAGTTTTGCCTATCTCATTAATCTAACAGTTTGCAGCTACCGCCAGCTGCTTCAATTTTGCTGCGAGCACTCGCTGTGAAGGCTACTGCTGTGACTTGAAGGGCAACTTCAATCTCACCATCGCCCAAAACTTTGAGCGGCCCATCATTGGTAGTGACAATGCCTTCTGCCAAAAGAGATTCCAAAGACACCTCGGTGCCTTTAGCAAGGCTGGCAAGATCATCTACGTTAATGATTGTATAGTCAACTCGGTTAAGAACCGTGAAGTGTTTTAGTTTGGGAATGCGCCGATATAGGGGCATCTGACCCCCTTCAAAGCCAGGGCGAGTGCCGCTTCCAGAACGGGACTTTTGACCCCGCATACCAAAGCCACAGCTAGCGCCTTGTCCAGCAGCGATACCGCGACCAACTCGACGGCGGCGTTTCTGGGAACCTGATTTGGGTAATGCGTCTGCAAGTCTCATGATTTAGTAGGAGTAAGGGATTTAGGAGTAAAGTCTTTCGATGGGAACGCCTCGCTCTTCAGCAACTTCAGAAAAGGTACGCAATGATGCCAACGCGTTTGCGGCTGCTCTAGCGTTGTTGAGAGGGTTGCCTGAACCTAACTGCTTGGCCAAAATATTTTTCACTCCCGCCAGTTCCAGCACAGTTCGAACGGCACCTCCAGCAATTACACCTGTTCCAGGGGCAGCAGGACGCATCATCACTTTGGCTCCGCCACCATCTCCTTTTGTAGGGTGAGGAATAGAGTTGGACTTGGTTAGAGGAACCTCGATCAGATGCTTTTTACCGTCTGCTACACCTTTTTTAACGGCTCCGATGACGTCAGCCGCTTTACCAACCCCAACGCCCACCTGACCTCGCTCGTTACCCACAATCACAATGGCACGGAAGCTCAGCTTTTTACCGCCTTTAACCACTTTGGTGACACGGCGAATTTGGACTACCCGCTCCTGCCAGTCGGTTTCCTTTTCTTTTGCGCGGCTATTTTTACGACTTTTCGCCATGGTTAAATCCTTGATGTGGGTCGATGGTAAGTGTGAATTTGGCTAGTTGATGGGTGAAATACAATGCTTAGAAGCTGAGTCCGCCTTCACGAGCAGCATCGGCTAAGGCTTTAACGCGGCCGTGATAAAGGTTGCCTCCGCGATCGAAGACTACTTGGGTAATTCCCTTTTCGAGCGATCGCTGAGCGATTAGCTTGCCTACTTGGGTTGAAGCATCGCGGTTAGACCCAGATTCCAGGGTTGTCCGCAGAGCTGGCTCCAATGTAGAAGCCGACACTAATGTCTGATGCTGAGTATCATCGATTACCTGAACGTAGATATGATGATTGGATCGAAAAACCGCCAACCGAGGACGCTCGGCTGTTCCTGATATAGCCCGACGGATGCGACCATGCCGACGGTGGGTTGATTCTTTGCGCGTTAGTTTCATCTCTATTTCTTCCCTGTCTTACCAGCCTTACGTCTCACCAATTCACCAGAATAACGGATCCCTTTGCCCTTGTAAGGCTCAGGCGGACGAACTGCTCGAATTCGAGCAGCAATATTTCCGACAATTTCTTTGTCGATCCCCGTCACGGTGATGTTGGTATTGCCTTCGACGACAAACTGAATGCCTTCTGGCGGTTCAATCAGAACAGGATGGCTGTAGCCAACAACGAGATTCAAGTTGCGGCCTTGCGCTTGGGCACGGTAGCCAACACCCTGGATTTCTAGCTTGCGCTGGAATCCTTGAGAAACACCCTCGACCATATTAGCAACTAGGGTTCGACATAACCCATGGCGCTGTCGAGCCGCACGAGATTCATTCCGCCGATTGACGACGACAGTATCTCCTTCATGAAGAACTTCTACCTCGGGCGGTAGTGTTCGAGAAAGTTCACCTTTGGGTCCTTTCACGGCAACATGCTGTTCTGCAATCGTGATAGTGACTTTCTGAGGAATACTAATGGGGCGTTTACCGATGCGAGACATGACAAATCACTCCTGGACAATTTGCGTGAGCCGTTGATCTTCACGACTGATTAACATATACGAGCCGCCCACAAGGCCATCACGAGAACTGGCACGAGCGCTTAAATTGACCCTACCAGATGTAGCAGAGTACTTCGCCCCCCACGCCCTGACGACGCGCATCTCGATCGGTCATGATGCCGCTAGAGGTGGAAATGATAGCAATTCCAATACCACCCAGGACTTTTGGAAGCTCCCTGCAGTTGGAATAGACCCGTAGACCGGGCTTACTCACTCTCTGCAACGCATTAATGATGGGTCTGCGATTTTTGCCCTTATACTTGAGGGAAATTACCAAATTCGCTTGGATTCCCTCGCCAGCTTCAGAGAATTCCGCAATGAAGCCCTCTTCTTGGAGAACCTTCGCAATGCTACGAGTCACCTTAGTAGATGGAACTTCCGTGGTCTGATGTCGTGCCAAGGTTGAATTGCGAATGCGGGTCAGCATATCTGCAATAGTGTCGTTTACCGCCATAGTTTCCTCTTTGTCAAACTGCCTCAGTTGTCTCGGAAGGGCATTCCCATCTCTTTTAAGAGGGCACGTCCTTCTTCGTCCGTGGTTGCAGTCGTGATGATTGAAATATCCATGCCTCGAACCTGATCAATTCGGTCGTATTCGATTTCAGGAAAAATTAACTGTTCCCGCAAGCCCAAAGTATAGTTACCTCGACCGTCAAAACTTTTAGGGCTAATACCTCGAAAATCTCGGATTCGAGGCAAGGTTAAGTTAATCAATCGATCCAGGAATGCATACATGCGATCGGAGCGCAGCGTTACCATAATGCCAACTGGCATGCCTTTCCGGATCTTAAACCCGGCGATCGCCTTCTTAGCCCGCGTTACCACTGGCTTTTGACCTGCGATCGTAGCAATTTCAGCGATAGAGGCTTCCAGCGCTTTCGCATTCTGAGCCGCTTCTCCCATGCCTCGGTTAATAGTCACCTTGACAACCTTGGGAACCTGATGAATATTGCTGTATTGAAACTGCTCCATCAACTTAGGAACAATCGTCTCTTGATATTTGACCTTGAACTGATTAGCCATTCTGGATCTCCCGATTTTTCCTGGACTTGGTCAGGAATAAGACATTAGACAATACAAGTTTGTAGTTAATAAAAATTGAATTTTTAGCTCATTTGTATTGACTCCTCCTCTGTTTAGTCAACAATTTCTCCCGTTTTCTTCAACATCCTCACCTTACGCTTGTCAGCATTAAAGGTGTAAGCAATCCGACTTGCCACTTTTTGCTTAGTAGAATAAAGCATGACGTTGGAACTGTGA